>JAHFAF010000128.1 GCA_023250715.1 Pseudobdellovibrionaceae bacterium
ATTTAGAGACTTTCAGTACAAAGCGACTTCGACCTTGCCGTCGTCCGTTACCCAGGCGCGGTATAGGCCGTCGTCATGATAGAGACCCGCGAAATTCCCCTTCTTATCGAGGACAATTGCGCCGCCATCCCCACCCGCTGCGGGAATTTGCTTTAAAATGACTTGTGTCGTAGCGTCCGTGACGGACATCCCCTTGTACTTCACAAGGGCATTGATGCTTGCCGCCGCATTGAATCGGATGAAAAACTCTCCCCACCCCGTTCCCGAGACCGCAACACCGTCGTTATCCGCGTAAGTTCCCGCGCCGATGACAGGAGAATCCCCGAGACGCCCGAATTTTTTTCCGGTCATTCCGCCGGTGGAGGTGCCCGCAAAAAGATTTCCTTCAGAATCGAGAACGACAGCCCCCACTGTGCCTCGCACCTTATTTTCCTTCGCCGCCTTAGCCCACCTTTCTTGAATCGCCTTCCATCGGCGCTCAGTCCAAAAATAACTGGGATCCACCACCTCAAGTCCCACTTGTGTTGCGAAGACCTCCGCCCCTCGGCCCACTAAGAAAACATGTTCGGACTTTTCCATTACGGCCCGCGCAGCGGAAATAGGATTCTTAATCACGGTAACAGCACCCACGGCACCTGCCTTCTTGGTCTTACCTTCCATGATCGACGCATCGAGCTCATTTCTTCCATCCCAGGTAAATACAGCCCCTTTGCCGGCGTTGAAGATTGGGGAATCTTCCATGTAGCGGATCGCGATTTCGACTGCGTCCAAGCCGCCTGATTTCTTAAGCCGAGCGTAGCCCGCGCGAATGGCTGCCTCTAGCTCGGAACGGTATTGCTTCTCCATGTCAGCGGAAAGTTCTTTTTTGGGAACTCCGGTGCCCCCGTGAATGGCCATGACGACTTTAGCTTCGGATGAAAAAGAGAGAACTAAAAACAAAAACCCTAACAAACCCATTTTGCCTCCTGAATCCGGAATGTAACCGGACCCAGGAGGCAGAGCAACTGTAGGATCATACCGACAGGTAAGGGAGGAGAATACGGTCGGATAGGCGACCCAGGCAGCTTAAATTAGCGAAGCCGGGCCCCTGCGCCACGCCCGAGAGCATCGGCAGATGCAGACGCGGGGTAAGTCCACGGACACTCAAATCATTTTCAATCACCGGCTCGAGAACCGAGGGAGAGAGCTCGTCGACCCCAGTCTGCCGACGGATCTCATCCGACGTTTTGCGGTCTACGAGGTCGCGGAAAAAGGCCAACGGATCCGCGCCCGTCGCCATCACGACAAAGTCGTGGATCGTTTCCTTCGTATGTCCGTCATATTCGATTTCGAGCTTGAGACTTTGACCGGTCTCGGCAACTACTTTCTTTAATCGACCCGGCTCGATTTCGATGTTCTTCGCCTGATCAAGTACCGCTTGAGCGTACTGTGAAAACACGCCTCGATCGGTTCGGTAGATGAAGTTCTTTCGGTCCGCCACCGAAAGCTCATTCCACCTACCGGATTCGGCGTTTGAGTAAACTCTATTCTCGCGGAAACTCTCGCCTCGGGAGAAGGCCATCCCGGTTGGACTCAAGATCGTGATCTGAAGGTCCCGGTTGCAAACTTCAGAGAGCGCCATTGCAATCGCAGCAGCGTTCTCTCCCGTTCCTACAATCGCAAGCTTTGCAGGGCCTGCATCGCGAAAGCGGGAGTAGGTCCTCCAGAAACTCTCGACGGTAAACACGTTGTCGTGCACCGGAATCGCTTCCGATAGACGAATCTTTCCGGGGCCGGTGAGAACGATCCCATCCCCCTCCACGGCATCGACTCTACCCGAGGTCGCCTGATAACCCACTACCCACCGATTTTCCGGTGACAAGGAAACCTGATTCACTTCACCTCGGTAAAACTTGATGCTATCGCAAAGAAGGTTGCACACCCATTGAAGGTAGCTTGCCCACTCGCGGTGACAGGGTGCGGGACGCCCTCGATCCACCCAGTCGGAATATTTCGAGTGGGCCACGAGGTAGGAATGCCAGGAATAGCGCTGCATTCTTTCGTCGATAATTTGGTTGTAGCTCTCACCGTAGCCGGTCGATTGGTAGGGAAAGCCCACATCCTTTTCGGGCGAGGTTCCAAGAGCCAGTCGTCCGTTAGTGAAACCCGAATCCCCAGTCCAGTTGGCGCCGACACCTTTGCGCTCGATAATGTGAATCTCGGGAACCGAGAACCCCATTTCACGTAAGACGCTGTTCTTTGCCGCAATCGCCATGGCCTTTGGCCCGGCCCCTATGATGATAAGTCTTTTGTTTCCACCCATGGTCCACTCCTCAAACCGCCACCGACTGGTTGACTTGCCCATCCAGCCAAAAGACCGAGATGAAATGAAGGGAACGATTCGCCGATACATTGATGAGACAGTGCTCAGACTGAGGCGGAATAAACACCACATCTCCCGCCTTCACTTCCTCGCGCTCTTCCCCAATCGTCATCAGGCCGTGGCCTTCGACGATAAAGAAAGTCTCCCCGTCCACATGCTGATGAGGAGCCGTTCGCTTCAAGGGATCAATGAGACACCAGGTTGTTCCGAATGGAGTGCCATCCGTAGCAGAGGAATAAACTCTCTGGCAGCGAATTCCATATTCCTTCTTGAACTCTTGATTTCGAACTCTATGGATCCGCATTTAAGTCCTCCCCCGAAACCCAATGTAACGATGGATTGGAGCTAGCTACCATCTGCTTTTCGCTCTCAACCATTCACCCCAAGTTGATAATGCGCCGGGCCTCCTGGGCGGTCACATGAATAGGTCTTATGCCTGTCATGAGCCCGGCTCATGAGTTGAAGTTACTCCTATGGCGGGTTGGGTAAATTGATATGAATTGAGGGATATTGATGAATGGGGTGCACTTATCCCACTGCACCTCAAGGGACTAGCTTCGAGACAGATAGTTTATCGAAATAATCGATCCACTCCTGCAGGCTTTTCACCCACAGTTTATCGACGAATGACGTCCGCTTTTGAAGAACCGAGGCGAAGTAGTCTTGAAGAAGACTCGCTACCGAGATTTCATCCACTGCTTTGGCCAAGACGTAGGCCGCAACCTCCTCCGCGGAAGTTTGAGAGGCGACGGCGAGGCCTTTTGCCATTAAGAATTGCAAAACCTGGCGGAGCTTTACCGCGTCTACATCGACAGCCTCCAAGAGATCCTCGATAGAAACAGGGCCCGTCCCTTTCTGGTAGGCACCTTGAAGGACACTCAACACGACAAGCAACGCCTTGCCTTCTCCAAAAGTCGGCTCGGGGAGGTTATTCACAAAAACCTCTTTGCCATTCTGGAAGAGAAAGCTCACTTCGGCTCCGAGAATGACCACGATCCAGAGCAGGTAAATCCAAAAGCCCACCAAGGGCGCGATCGCTGCCTTCCCATAAGCGGAATTAGTCCCAAAAATGAAATAGAAATGCATGAGAACTTGAGTCGCTTGCAGACAAAGTGTCGCGAACAATGCCCCCCAGAAAGACGACTTCCAATAGACTCGCCTCACGGGCACGTAACGGTACATGCACATGAACGTCCCCAGAATCAGAATAAACGGCATGCAATAATTCAAAAGCACCGAGAGCATCGGAAACTGGGAAAAGAAATATCCAGTCACGGGGAGACGTTGCAAAATGATTGGGATGGAAAATCCCCCCGTCAGAATCACGGGTGCTACGACCGCCACGACGATAAAGTTGCGCACCTTTTCCCAGAAGGGGCGGACTCGATCGGCGGACCATAAATGGTTCAAAGTTACATCGATATTATTGAAGGTCTGTAAGCCCACCCATCCCAAAACAAAAAGAGCGAAGATTCCAAACGATCCCGATTTCTGGGTGATGTTTGCAAGATAAGCGTCTTTGAATCTCAAAATATACTCGCTCATGAATTCCCGGTGTTGCAGGGGAACGGAGCCCAGGAAATTATCGAGCATGCCCTGCACGGCATCTTGCACGAATGCAAACTGGGAAAGAAAAGTGAAGATGAAAAAACAGCCAGCAATCAACGGCAAGAGCGAGAAGATCATCAAAAAGGCCAGAGACTGTGCGCGTATCTTCACATCATCGCGCAGAAACTCATGATAGAGCATCATTGCCCAACGTTCCGCTTTGGCCCCAAGGCGCCGCCATTTCTTTTGTGACGCCAATTCGCTTTGACGAAGCCTAAGGACGCGCTGCCCTATTTTTTTCACTTTTTGAGATTGAAAGGACATAGCTTCTTTTTTCTTATCGGCAGTTTAAGCCCTTAGGATGATCTAAGCCGCAGCTAGGCGGCGGAAGGATTTTACTGCAGCGTCACAAAGAACAAGCACTAAGCACCCCAACATAAGGCCTGAAAGCCCCAGGTTTAGATAGCCGCGAAGGACGAAGGCGGGGTTGTCACTCAGGGTAAGGGGGTAAAACTGCCCCGACATCAGCTGGACGGCTCCCGAGATCGTAGTCGTCATCACAAAGAGCATCGGAATGAGAGTCACCCATAGGTATTTGGCTTTCTTGGAATTCACCAGAATCACGCTTCCCACACAAAGAGCGATTACGGCGAGTAACTGATTTGCAATCCCAAACATCGGCCAGATGGTGGCCACTGTTCCGGTCCAGATGAAATACCCCCACGCGAATACCGTGATGAGTGTAGTGAGAATGGTTCCCGGCATCCAATCTGTTTTCTCAAATTTTGGAATCGCTTTGCCTAGAAATTCTTGAAGCACAAAACGCGCTATACGTGTCCCTGTATCAATCGTCGTTAGAATGAAAAGGGCCTCAAACATGATGGCGAAGTGGTACCAATACGCCATTAGATTCGCTAATCCCGGGAGGCTACTGAAAATCTTCGCCATCCCCAGCGCCAACGAGACGGCTCCTCCCGCTCGGCCCGCGACCTTCTCCTCAACTTGAGCCTCGAGCACGGGAAGTTCCTCGATATGGTAGCCGAACATTTTCAGCTGTTGAAACTTTTCGGGCGGTACATTTACAGCGAAATAATCGCCAGGCGCCATATTGGAAACGGCGATGAGGGCAACGACACCGACCAGCCCTTCTATCAACATACATCCGTATCCAATCGGACGGGCGTGGCTCTCCAATGAAATCATCTTTGGCGTTGTCCCACTCGACACCAAGGAGTGAAATCCGGAGACGGCACCGCACATGATGGTGATAAAGACGAAAGGAAATACTTTACCGGGAATAATCGGCCCACCACCATGAATGTATTCCGTAAACGCCGGGATTTTGATCTCGGGATTCACAACCAAAACACCCACAATAAGAAGAGCGATCGTGCCAATCTTCATGAAAGAGGAAAGGTAATCACGGGGGCAGAGCAACAACCAAACGGGAAGAACCGAAGCGATGAAACCATAGGTCCCAAGCGCGACCGTCACTTGATTTTTCGTCAGTAAGAAATAATGCCCCCAAGAAGCCCCGGCGACGAATCGGCCGCCAACCACCGCGGCGAGAAGAAAGATCACTCCTGCTACTGTCGCTTCCCCTATCCGTCCCGGCCGCAACTTATAGGAATAGAGCCCCATCACAAGCGCGATGGGAATAGTGGTGGCGATGGTAAAGGTTCCCCAAATGCTTTCGCTAAGCGCGTTCACCACCACAATTCCCAAGCCGGCAAGGGCAATGACCAGTACGAAAAGAATCGCAATCCCCGCGGCAACGCCAGCGACCGGCCCGATTTCCAATTTCACGATCTCGGCGAGAGACTTTCCATTGCGGCGTATGGAAGCAACCAAAATGACAAAGTCTTGCACTGCGCCAGCAACGACCACTCCGACTACCAGCCACAAGAGCCCGGGCAGATAACCATACTGAGCGGCAAGAACGGGCCCAATCAAGGGGCCAGCGCCGGAAATCGCGGCAAAATGGTGACCGAATAAAACCCATTTGTGGGTCGGGTGGTAATTATGACCGTCGTTCAAGCGATGGGCCGGAGTCTTTTTCGCATCGTTCAACGCGAGAACTTTCGCCGCGATAAAAGCGCTGTAATACCGATAGGCGATCGCTAGCACACAAAGAACCGCGATCATAATTGGAAGTGCGCGCATGAACCCCCTCGACGCCGTTCTTCTAAACTATCCCTATTGACCTCGGCCGGCAAGGCTCCTACCCTCGCTTAATCATGAAATTCTTGATTTTTCTCTTGCTCGCAACCCTTTCCTCCTTTGCTGATGAGGTTCCGAAACCGATCCCACTGCCGCGCGATGTGCGAATAGAAGCGGCCGCGCCGAGATCCAAAGTTTGGAAGCGTTTGACGGGGCAACAAAAGCATTTGGCTTACCATCTGATCGAGGCAGGAAAAATAGGCCGCACTCTGCTACTCCTTCAGACCCATCGCCATGGATTGAATTTAAAGAAAGTCCTCATCGCGGCCTTTTCCAGCGGAGGCCGAGCATTTACGAAAAAAATTCTAGGAAAAGAAGGCTTCCAAGAACTTCTCATTTACGCTGCCCGCTTTCTGGATCAGTCCGGCCCCTATGCCGGGTCCAATCGAAAGCTTATTTTAAAGACGGTAACTCCGCAGCAAATGGAAAAAGTCATCAAAAAATTCGGCAGCCCCGCCCCTGCGGGGGATCTTGCTGAAATGGTACGTCTGCTTACCGATTCTCAGTATGAAGTCCTGCAATACCCTGAGGGAACGAACGGCGCGGGGCTCGAGCTGACCGGCGGTAATCTCTATGAAAAGGGCCTTAAGGGAGAGGAGGTCATGGCAGCGTTACTGGATAAGCCCTTCACGCCTAATTTGAATTGCCGCGTTAGCAGGGATAAGGGAAACCTCGCCTGCCATTCTTTCACTGTAAAAACACCGGGACTCATCGGAGAAACCCTGACCCGCATATCCGAGCAGATCAAGAAAGCCCTAGCCTACGCCGAGACCAATTTTCAGAAACAACAATTCGAGCTCATGCTCAAATTTTTCCAAACCGGAACGATCGAGGACTTTCGCCAAGCTAATATTGCTTGGGTGAAAGATCGCTCCGCCTCCACCGTGGATACGATGTTTGGTTGGGTGGAAGTTTACGAAGACTGGCTTGCCAGAATCGCTTCATGGGAATTTTACGTTCAGATTCTAGACCCGGAAGTATCGAAACTTTCAACAGGGCTTGCGAAGCGGGCGCAGTATTTCGAGGACAAGATGCCCTTTGGAAAGTTTAAGAAGACTTTCCCTCCCGACTACTCGCCGCCCGCATTGATGGTCTATTACCTGCTCGAAATCGGATCTTACCGAACGGGGGGTTACAATCTACCCAATTTTGACGACATTCGGAAATCGGTCGGCGCGAAAAACGTGATTCGCCTCCCTCTTCCCGGAGAGGATGAGGACCCTACGTTCACGGCGACATGGAAGGAGGCATTGAAGGAGTTCTCGCCTTCGGCTCTCGTCGAGCCCTTACTTGCCAATAGAGCGAAAATTGACCGGATTCACACTCTCCTACACGAAATCATAGGGCATGGTTCGGGGACTTACGACGAAGCCAAGTACGCAGCGGGGGAAGATCCGGTCTCCGTACTCGGTAAATTGGGAAGCGCCCTTGAAGAAGAACGTGCCGATCTCACGGGCCTCGTTTTCGTAAACGATCCAGCTCTCGTGGAGTTAGGCATTTACAAAGATGCGGCCGAAGCACTTCGGTTTCGAAACCAAATGTACGACTACTACCTCGTCGATTTCCTGCGGCGCACCTCCCGCACTCGATCCTTCGCCGAAGCCCATAGCCGAGGGCATTGGCTATTTGTCAAAAGAGCTTTGGATGCGGGAGCCGCTCAATGGGCGGGGAAAGAGGGGAAGGCTTTCACGCCTCTGAATGGCGTCCTTGTAGTTACGGACTATGATCTATTTCAGAAGGTGTCTCTGGAGCTTCTCCAACAGCTTCAGGAGATGAAGGCCAATCGCCTGGAGCTCGAGCTGCAGAAACTCTTTGATACGACGGCTCCCTTAGACGAAATAGACAAGCCCTGGGCAGTGGGCATCATCGAACGAGGCAAGAATCTAAAGATCAATTCCGGATATGTCGAACAGCCTTGGCTCGTGAATGAAAAACTCGAGTTTAAGATTTTGGGAACCCCTACGCTAGAGGGAGTTTCCTCGCATTGGAGGGAGCAATACCCGTGAGTATTCACGACGAATTTGAACTCATCAAATTGATTCAAGGCGCCCTCGGAAAACCCTCGAAGAGAGTCGTTCTGGGAATTGGAGACGACGCCGCGGTGGTGGTCCCTCCTCGAGGGAAGCTAGTTGCTACCGTAGATACTTTGGTGGAAGGCGTGCATTTCGATCTCGCTTACACGAATCCGCATGAGTTGGGGCACAAGGCACTTGCCGTGAATTTGAGCGATATCGCAGCGATGGGTGCGACACCCCTGTATGCTTTAGTTTCGGTGGGATTGAAGCAATCCACCACCGAGCATTTCGTAGAAGAGACCTATCGAGGCATTCGGCAGCTCGCCAAGCGCTTTTCCGTTGATATTATCGGAGGCAATACAGTGCAGTCTCCGAACTCGACCGTGATCGATATCACGGTAATAGGCGAAGCCCCTAAGAGCTACTTCAGCCGAACAGGTGCAAAGGTCGGGGATCTTATCGCGGTAACCGGGCACCTGGGATCTTCCGCCGCCGGTTTGAATTGCCTAAAGCGTCTTGGGCGTCACAACCTCGATGTTTTCAAGCCGTTGGTGCAAGCGCACTTAATGCCCGAGCCAAAAGTGAAGGAGGCTCAGGCGCTATTAGCGACCGGTGCTGTCACGAGCATGATCGATATCAGCGATGGTTTTGCGCGCGACTTGCACCATTTGACGGAAGGATCCAAGGTGGGCGCGCTGGTTGACGAGACCCAGCTTCCCGTGGGTGAAGTGACCAAGCGCGCAGCCGAAGTCGTTGGGGGCAATTACCGGAACTGGGCTCTATTCGGCGGCGAAGACTACGAGCTTCTCTTTACCTTTTCCGCGAAGAAGTTATCCGCCGTGAAAAAAGCACTGGGAAAGAAATTCTTTCTAGTCGGTGCGGTTCAAGCGAAGAAGGTCGAAATCAAGAACGGGGATGGGGAAATCACTCCTCTCGAACCCCGCGGCTGGAACCACTTTGTCCGTAGAAGCCGACTCAAGACAGACCCGGATACTATGCTTACTTGATTTCTCGAGCTGCGCTTCGTGAGGCTTTCACCAGCGCGCGTATTCTTGGATCCCGCGCTTTTGCTGCGTGAACACTTAAGCAAATTGTCGTCGAGCCAAAGGCAGCCAAAGGGAAATCTTCTGTTTCAAAAAGCCGGATCTCCTTTTTAGTGAAGGCCCCGTGAGCGATGCTCAAAGGCATGAGCCCCAAGCCCAATCCATTTACAACCATCGTAAGGAGAGCTTCATAACTATCTAGCCCCTTAGTGACGAAAGGAGTCTGAGTTCGCTTCAGCACATCTTCCACATGCTCCCCGTTTCCGCACATAGCTTTGCGAAAAACATAGAGCGGCGGCGCCGTTTTCTTTTTCCATTCAACTGGAGCAAAGAGCCCCAGTCGATCGCGATAAAGCTCGTAGGAAATTATTTCTTCTCTTTCTGGAGGATCTGGAAGAACCACCGCATCGACATTCTGGGAAAGCAATTGCTCGACTAACTCTGCGTTCGATCGATGCACTGTCACCTCAGGCATTTCGCCTTCCAAAAGCTCCATGCACAAAGGAAGAAAATGGATTGCAAGAGGTTCCTTCGTCGCCACCTTGAGCGGCGAAACTCCGGGCAAGTTTCCCTTTCTAATTCTTTTTTCGATAGACTCGGTAAGATTCAGAAGCTTCTTCGCTTCTTCGAGCAAGAGCCGCCCCCCCTCGGTAAGCTGTACGCCACGCGAAGTTCGCAAGAAGAGTGAGGTCTCCAAAACCTCTTCTAACACTTTTACGCTATGGGACAAAGTCGGCTGACTCAAACGAAGCTCAACCCCAGCCTTAGAAAAGGAGCCGGTCTCTGCTGTCGCTACAAAGTGTCGGAGCTTCTCCAAATGGGCTACGAGGGAATCCATCACCGGCCATTATAGAGGGAGTATTGAACTCGGGTCGAGGCCAATCCCACACCTTTTAGGAACCATCAGAACTGATACCTGATCTCTATCTTATCCCCCGGCTTGAGGGTGCCGACATCGATCAAATGCCACTGCATAATGACCGCGTTCTGGGCGTTATCATAGAACCATTTATCGTCGATAGAACCCGTGTTACCAAGTACCACTTTCCCCGCGATGAAGAGCTGGATTTTGGAAGGCTGCAAAGGCTTCTTCGATAGCGGGATGGTTCGCTTTCCTTCGACATACGCGCGAAAGACCACCTTCTGAGCGTAGTCTTTCAATGTGTCGTCCATCTTGAAGGGGCACGCATAGGGATAATAAGTTCCTCCCGTTTCCCGCACTAAGGTCTGATACGCATTTTCCGCCACCTGCGGGGCCGCCGGACAATCCGGGGAGATGGCGCTAATTCGGTAGGACTTCTTTTCATGCCCATGAAAATCGCGGAAGAATTTCGAATAGTCGAGCGGCCCCCAACCACTTTGCGCCGTCCCATCCGAATACTTTGAATAGATATCCTTCTGTCGGGTCACTATCATCACTTCAGCCGGGACCTCTCGCTCCGTAAATCCGTGCTGGTAGAGATCGCTGATGGATGGCAACCTCGTATAGAAACGGAACATGGACCAGAGTGGGGAATTGAATCCTTCTCTACCGAACACCTGATCAGTACGGTAACGGTAATCGGTACTCCAATTATTATCGTCCCACTTCAAGAGCCACGCTCCGGCTTTACTCTTGATCGGCACGCCATCGTATTTCTGCGCGTTCGTTCCGAGGAATACTCCGTTGTGATGCACCTGAGCCGCGGTCAGAGCATTGTTGTACACCGTGATGTGGGCCTTGAGAAGTTGCGCAAGCTCGTCGTCACAAGAAGCCTTCGCCG
>JAHFAF010000129.1 GCA_023250715.1 Pseudobdellovibrionaceae bacterium
CTCCAGGATCACGCGAATATCCAGCCCAGGCCGCGCCTTTTTTGCCTTCAATAAGGCAAGGATGACATTACGATCAAATAGAAACTGGTCCTTGATAAAAATATTCTTCTTCGCAAAAAGGATCAGTTGCAATACTTCATCGACAACATTCGTACGCGTGGAATCAACGTTATTCATTCCGGTGCGAAGTTTCACCCGGCCAGCCTCCGGAACAGAAACGGGCGTGGCAAGGGTCGCTAGTCCTTTCGCATCTCTTCTTAAAAGATCAAAGGGCTGAAGAATGTTTGCCACCATTTCATCAGGGCTTTGGTTCGGGCGATACTGCGTGGCGGACCAGCCTCGAGAAGCCAGGTGGGTAAGAAAGGAAAGGGGTAATTCCTTTTTTAGCGCAAAAGCCATGTCGTAGTAATAGTCATCCAATACGATGGCAGCCCCAGGCCCCGTCACCTTCACTACTTCGTCGTAACAGATTCCTCCGGAGGAATCTGTCCAGTTTTTAGATCCTACGAAAGCAACAGGTGCGTCGGACTTGCCGTCGACTACGATGACCTTGCTGTGATCAGATACCGCTCTACCATACAGCTGTAGATGTTCTTGAATTCCGCTCGTTTCCAAAAACTTATCGGTAACAAAACGCTCCATGAAGTGGGGCAGCCCCGATCGGTGGGATTGAATATGAGCTCCCGTGATTACTAATCTATCGGGGTTGTTATACGAGTACGCTTGCAAGAAATTGAAGATCGGGCGCATCTCGGCCTCGTGCCCGTAGTGATTATGATTGTCTCGCAGAATGAGGACTTTTAGCCCCGGCTTTCTTTGTAGCTCGCCAACGATATGCTTAGCAAGACTCGCTCCCATGGTCCCACCCAGAAAAAAGATGTCGATAAAGAGGGACTCCTTCGCAGCGTCGATAGATTTACGAATCTCGCGAAAGATTCCGGCGCGTTGGTTCCAAATGGGATCATCAGTCTCGAAATTGTAAAAGCCTTCTGCGGAGGTGAACACCTCTCTGGGGTCGAGTTTCCTGAAAGACTCAAAGCTTCCTCTACCGGTCAATGGGTAGAGTTTTTCCATTAACGGAAACTTGTTCTGAAGCGTGTGCCCGAGCTCCTCAGAGGTATCATTGGTCGTAAGATACTCAACCCGATTACCGCCAATCCAACCTGTTTCCGAAACCGTATGCCCAGGATGGTTTGGAAACTCCTTTGCCAGGTTCACCGCGAAGTAGGGTTGGGCGGGCTCTCCTAGACGCTTAAATGGAGAACTTCGTAAACACTCTGCCACCCCCTGAAAGGGGCTGAAAGGGAAGCTCCCGTCGCTGGGATACTTCACAGTCATGGCCGGAGCAAAGCAAGATTTCACAGTGATTTCATCCCCCGGTTTGAAACCGGAAAGATAGTCCTTTGCTTTATTTTGGGCTCCCTCCGAATACCGCGGATCAGATGCGATCTCTTTCAACGCCAGCTTGATTTCCAAAAGGTATCTTTTTACGAACCCAAAAAAATCTGCGCGCTTCTCGAGATTGTCTTGTCTTAGGAAGTAACACAGGGCGCCCAGGATTTTTTCAGAACGGATAAAGGGCCGCAGCTTGAATTGGCACTCGACCACGTAGGAAGCATTCTTTTCATGGGTGAGCCAGGTATGCAGGCGTTCCTGAACAGTGGAATCGAATAGGTAGGGGCGAATGGATTGGGTGGATAGGAAAAGCTCGTTTCTATCTTTCAGGCGATCGGTTAAATCTTCCGCCGCGGGCGCCAACTTTCCGAGCATTAACAATAGGGTTGCAAGAATTAAGTAGTTGCTCATGATGCCCTCTCAAAAATCTTTCCGAAGGCCTCATTGATGAGATCCTTACTGACGGCACCCTTCAGATACTGGTCGCTTTCCTTCTCAATGGCCTTCTTAATCTCCCCGTCTATCGTCTTATTGATCTCTTCTTCGAATTGTTTATCAACTGAATCAATGTGCATGCCGCCTGCCACGAAATTGGTTTTCCCAAATCGAATTCCCGGGCTGACCAAGACATCCAGAGCTTCGATCTGAAGGGTTGAAATTTTGAAATCAAAATTTTTGAAAGCGAAGTTAGTGCCGACCCATTTGAGTAGAGACTGGCCAAGGACCTTCTTATTTACACTGCCTTCGAGACGGGGAATCGCAAGTTCTCGATTCGATTCCGCGATTCTAAATTTACCATCCTTAAAATCTTCAAATGCACCCAAATCGATGTGACAGGTGGGTTCAGAGGCCTTCCCCATTTCAAAGTGAAACGTGAATAAGGCAACTGGCCATGCGTCCGGGAGTGTGGGGATAACGAGCTTCTCCAGTTTGACCATGTCATTCACTTTTGCGAAATCGAGCGTGCGAGGTTTCAGGCCCAGAAGAAGGGTGGAGGTCCACGACAGCTTTTCTTTCTGGACCATGATGAAAGATCTCATTCCTAAAAGTGTCAGTGCAGTTTCGGATGCCATCGATTTTTTCTGGAGATCACGGATATTCTGAGTAATCTTTTTCTCGAGCCCCTCCTTCAGAGCGGTCCCGCGCAGGACATTGGGAACTTGGGAGGCACTCATCGAGATCTTATCCGCGTTGTAAAAAAGATTTTCCCTCACCTCATTCCAGGGGACGAAGTAGGTATCGTGCACGATGGGAAAGTTCTCGCTACCGAGCCCCCGCATCTCAGAGAAAATGGGATCGAGGTCGTTTCTCACATTGGAGAGTACGGTAGTTAATTCCGTAAGAAGATTGTGCTCTGTGCCCGTGGAGTTCCCCGAAATATTGCCCATGATGGGGATGAGAGATTTAAGTAGGGCTCCGCCGATTCTTGCTCGCGCGGTTTCAGCGGGGCTTGCTTGAAGAAGAAGATCTTCATTGGGGTTGAAATCGGGTCCGTGGTGATGGAGAAAAATGAGTCGATAATCCGCTTGGCCCGAATAACTTCCTTCACATTTACCGGCAGCACCGAGCGCTAAAAGAAAGACAATACCAAATGCTCGCAGCATCAGGCCCCTCCATCCCAGAAAAATTGATACAATGCAGCATTACTGCTATCTGCGAGGCCAATCAAGGGAGATCTTAGGGAGGAGTCCTGCTTAAGAAATTCAGTGTTCCACGCAAATTCCTTTTCCGCAAAAAGGGCCAAAGCACCCAGGCCAAAGAAAACCAAACGGGGAGAGCTCCCCAGTAACGGTACAACGAAAAAATCTTTGGATAGAGGGGAACTTCCAAAGTCTTCGCAACCTCCTCGCCCAGCTCTGATCGCCAAATCATTTGTCCGTCCAATCCGATCAGAGCGGAATAACCTGTCGTTGTGGATCGTAAGATCGGAGTGCGGTTTTCAATCGCACGGAAGGCGGTCAAGTAAAGGTGAAGCGCTGGCTCCTGTCCCGTCCCGAACCAGGCATCGTTCGTGGCACTCACGATGAGATCCGCTGGCGAAGCATTTACATAATCGGAATAGAGCCCTTCAAGGCAAATGAGCGGCCTGAGAGTGAATCCCTTCCAAGTAAAAACAAGGGGGCCGGGGCCGGGCGAAAAATTCGTCGCTCCCTGCTTTTTCAGCGTGGATGCGAGAGCGGGTATCCAGCTCACAAGGGGAATGGATTCTCCGAGCCAAAGGAGCTTGTGCTTGTAGTAGCGTTGAAGTGAGGGCCCATCCAATAGAAAAAGGGTGTTGTAGAGATTTTCCTGTTGCCGATCCCGCGCGCCAAAAAGGAGGGGAATTTGAGTTTCCTTTTGAAAGGCCTCGATCCCTTGGGTGACCGTAAGAGTTTCATTCTCATCCTGACTTCGAAATGTATTGGAGACGGAAGTCTCGGGCCAAAAAAGAAGGTCGGGCTTTTCCTTCACAATTTCGCGCGAAAGACGAAGAAGAGGCTGCAGCATATCCAAGCGAGCCTGGTGTTTGTCACTCGCCTCTCTCACCGCTGCGACGGGATTGATGTTGGGCTGTACGACGGCAATTTTCACACTTTCCTTCGGTGAAATTCTGCGTACCTGATGGAGCCTCGCTACGCCATAGGCCCCAATCGAAACGAAGGCGATTCCCGCCGAGAGCGCTTCGCGCTTCCACCCGGGCCTTTTTAAAATGGAGAGAGCCAACGCTTCATTGGTGAGGACGATAAGGCCCGTGAGGCCGACCACACCGAAAAGATCGGCTGCTTGGCTCAGCCAAGGGATGGTGTAAAAAGCATTTCCCAGCGTATTGGGAAAGAATTTTGGCCAGAGGTAATCGAGAAACATGAGAAGACAGGGGCTCCAAAATAGAGGCAGCTTTCCCAACTTATCGCGCGACCAATGGCGGATGCCGGCCCAGAGCGGCCAAGCAGATTGTTCGAAAACGGAGAGAAGCGCCACGCAAGGATAGCTCAAGATCCAGGGGAGGCCGGCGAATTGGTGCATGGTATGGGCAACCCAAAAGCAAATCGCGCTATTGCCGATGAGGACGTAGAGCCAGGCCCGAAAGAAAGCCTGTCGAGTGGATTTCGCAGTTTCTAGCGCCAAGAAAAGTGGAGTCATCCCCACCAGCATCAAGATTCCGAGCGGAAAAGGGGGGAAAGAGAGAAAAGTCACCAATACCGATAAAAGAACTCCTCCCCACCAAAGCATAAGGGGATTATAGCCTACTGTATTTGCGAGCATAGGATGGGCCTCGATCGATGAGACTGCTTCGCTGACCGCTCGCAGATGCACGTATTTGCGAGCGTAGCGAAGCAATCTCATAGGATGGAGCTCGATCGATGAGACTGCTTCGCTTCGCTCGCAGATTCCTGTAGATTGAGCATATGAAAACTCCCAACGTGACACTAAATAACGGGCTCAAGATGCCGATGCTGGGGCTGGGAGTGTATCAAACACGACCTGGGAAGGAGACTGAACAGGCCGTGATTTGGGCGCTCGAGGCGGGTTATCGTCACATCGATACTGCCGCGGTTTACAAAAATGAAGCTGACGTTGGCCGCGCCATCCGAGCGAGTGGTATTCCCCGTGCCGATATTTTTCTCACGACGAAACTCTGGAATGCGGATCAGGGGGAGGACGCTGTTTTGAAGGCCTGTGATCAAAGTCTTGATCGATTGGGGGTCGAATATGTCGATCTTTACCTCATTCACTGGCCCGTGGAAGGAAAACGCAAGGAGAGTTGGCGCGGGTTCGAAAAATTGCTGGATCAAAAGAAAGTACTTTCTGCTGGCGTGAGTAACTATACGGAGCGACACCTGGAAGAACTCCTCGGGTCTTCCTCTTTAGTACCGGCAGTCAATCAAATCGAGTTTAGCCCTTTTCTCTATCAGAAGAAGCTCTATGAGTACTGCATGCGGCGGGGAATTCAGCTCGAGGCCTATGGCCCCTTGACTCAAGGTAAAAAGCTCGACCACCCGGCCGTTCAGGCAATCGCGCGCAACCGTGAGCGAACGGCGGCCCAAGTGCTTTTACGTTGGGCGATTCAACATGAAATTGTCGTCATCCCGAAGTCGATCCGACAAGAACGCATTCAGGAAAACTCTCAGCTCTTTGATTTTTCGCTCAAGGCGGGTGAGATGGAAACGTTGGACGGGTTGAACGAGAACTTTAGAACCTGTTGGGATCCCACGGACGCGCCGTAAGAACGGCGCGCCCGCAGAAAAAAGTAATCACCTTACATTAGCTGTGCGGCGGAAACGTGAAGCCGTCGCCATCGTCAGAGAGCGTCGGCTGCGTTGTATGAGCCGGTTTGTCTTGGCTCTGCTGGCTTTGTTTCGTCTGTTTCTGGTCACCGCCGGCCTGAGAGAGAGCTTCTCCGCCCTTTTGCAGGAGATCTTTAAACTCCTGCTCCGTCATGCTTTCGCCATTGAGTGAGTATTCGATCGTTTTGCCTGTTTGAACGACCTTGATCTCGACCGTGTATTTCGGCATTTCCCATGTCATCGTCTGCTCGGAACGATCCTTGTTTCCGGAAACATCGACGCTCATCGGGATCTCACCGAGCGTTACAGAGCTCAAGCTTCCCTTGAAGGATCCGCTAGCACTCTGCGCCTGCGGATCGGACTTGACCTCGCCCTTCAACGTCATCGCGTAGACGTCGTTAAGGTTCTTGAGCTCTTCATCGGTAATCTTGAAGGAGATATCCAACTTGATCCCGGACATGCCGAACTCAGAAGAAAATTTCATCGTGAGCGGGCAACCGGCACCTTCGACCGACCACTCAACCTTGGTGGTAGACGGCATCTGAAAACCGCCGCCTTGGTCAAAGCCTTTAGGTGGTTCCTGGAATTTGTAATCGCAGCTACTGCCTTGCATCTTCGAGTAAAGTTTCGACTCGATGTCGGTTTGTTTGCTGGATTTCGCATCGGAAATTTCTCCCGTGCGGCCGGATGCCTCGGCTCCCGTTTTTCCAACTTTCTGAGCGCGGCCCGAGGCCTCTAACGTGGTCGAGAACTCTTGCTTCTGTTCGGAAGTGAGCTTGCTTTTACTGCCGCAACCAGCGACCGCAAAGCAGGCGGCTAATGAAATGAAAATGAATCTCTGCATGAAACGCTCCTAAGGCAATGGCGAGGGCCAAAGTCCCGAAGCAACCTCATTGAGATTGCTTCGGCTATCGCCTCGCAAGTTCGTGTAATGGCGCGCAAACTATCATAGGAAGTTGGAAGGGGAAAAGAAAAAAGGGCCAGCCAGGGGCCGGCCCTTCTCACTATAATTTTAGTAACTTAGTTCGCGGCGCCGCAGTGGATGTCGAGTGTCTTCGTGATGGTGTCGGCGATCTTCTGCATTTTGCTCGAGTTCCAAACGCCCGAGGTTTTATAGATTACGTTGCCATGGCAATCGAGAACGTAGCTCGAAGGATAGCCCGTGGTGCCTAATTGCCGGATGAGCGCCCGGTTTCCGTCATTTAAGACGGGGTGGTTCGGGTGGTGGCGTTCTATCCAGGTGGCGTAATCTTCTTCATCTTGGTCGATTCCCACATCGAGCACCTGCACGCGTGGCTCTTTCGAGAATTGATCCGCAAGGTCGTCGACGTTCGGAGCGTTGTCGTTGCAGTACGGGCAGCCAAGGAAATAGGCCTCGACCAGAAAGACGGCATCTTTGTGGTCCGCGCTATTGTAGAGCGTGCCGGCGGTTGCGTGGTTCATCTGGGGCAACGAAAAGGGGCTTACCTTTTTCGGTGCTGCATTTACGGCAAAACTGGAGAGGCTCAATAGAGCCACCAGAATAAAGCGTTTCATGGGACCTCCTAGTGAAACTCCATTCATTAAATTTACGTTGGCATTTTGACCTGGAGCGGGGGAGAAAAGGGGTGATTAAACGCTAGCAGGAGTTAAGGGCGATTCTAGCGCCAGGAGCGGACCATCTGGGTCAGTGAGCTGTTCAGGCTGCCCGGGAGTCCGTAAGAGAGGGGAGCTACGAAAAGAAAGCCCGCCACCATCAAGCCGATGACGACGTAATAGCTTTTACGTTGCTCTCTTAAGTTATTGGATCGTATCCACCCTGCTTGATCCATCCATAAGAGAACAGTCGCTAGGGAAAAGATAAGCGGAGTCAAATAGTGATAGAGAAAGAGCACGCGCTGTACACCGAAGAGGGGGAGATAGCTCATCACGTATCCCACGAGCGGCAACCAAAGTGTAACGGAGTAATGGGGAGGGGGATCTAGCTTCAAATGAGTCTGTCTTGAAATGAGCAATATCAATAGAATGCCGAAAAAGAGAATACTTCCCCCCCACCAAATCACCGGATTTCCCAAAAGATAAATGGTTGCGCCATCTCCCACCCAATAGAACGGAGCCACCTTCATGATAGGCCAGGTCCATGCAGAACTTCCATCGGGGTGCTTCTTGTTCAAGTTGTAATTTGCGGAAAGCATTGTCTCATGGACTTTCACCAAGTCTGTCCAGAACACTCCTGTCGTCGGATGAAAGGCATCGGCCGGTCCAGGCTTTGTCAGAAGCGAGAAATGAATCATCCACCCCAGAAGATAAACCAGAGCTGCAGAAGAAAAGATCACGCCTGCTTGCCTAAGGCGAAGAAAGGTATAGGAGCGCGACTTATGCTTTAGTATTTTGACGACGATAAAAAGTGCCATCAACCCGCAAACGGCAAGGCCCGTGAATTTAGTGCCGATGGCAAGCCCCGCAGCGGCTCCCCCCATTGCCGAAGTGAAGTAGAAACGCCAACCTCGCTCGCGGTTCGCTTTCAAGAGGCAGACCAACGCTCCAAGGGTGGATGCGAGGAGGATTCCGTCAAAAAGAAGCAAACGAGTTTCGACTAAGATTGCGTTCTCCAGAGCAAGTGCCAGTCCGCCTAGAAAAACCGTCGGTAAGGAGGCCCCTAGGTAGGCCAGCAAGAGCGCGAATAGGGGAGGGATGAGAATTCCGGAAATCGCCGGCACCAAGCGCAAGAAAAGGGTAGGGGTATTGCCATAGGGCTGGCCAATTTTTTCGAAGGAGAATTTTCCATCGTAACCGCCGAGCTTCGCTCCGAGTGCGATTAAAAGCTTTCCATGGGGCGGGTGAATATCGAAAATTCTTTGGGCCGTCCCACAATAGGCGGAGACGAATTTTCCCATGTGGACCTCGTCGAATACCACTTGATCGGGGTGAGCGAGTCCAAGGAAATGGGTCACGATTCCAATACCGACAAGGCTAGCGAGAACTCTTCGAAGAGGGGTCCATCGAGTGGAAATGACGGACCGCGACACAGTTAATGGGGTCTCCACCTTTTTCGCAAGGGGTTTCCTCAATGCAGAGTTTTTTCCCATAGTGCCTTGATCTCTTTTCGGCGAAAAAGTTTCACCTCATTAGAGTCGATTGCCACGCCCTGCGTTGCACTCTTCGACGATTTTTGAGATCATTTCAAGAATGGGAAATCGAGTTCAGTGGGGGGTATTCCTTCTATTTTTCTGTGCGGTTCTACAGGCGGAAACAAGATTGGGGCGGGGAGTCTATTACGATGGCCCTTGGTGGTCTTTTGCCCGCCTGGGAATGATCGGCGCTACTCAAACGAATACTCGCTCGAACACGTATTTCGGAGAGGTGAGTCTCAATCCCTGGCTCGCCGTGACCGATTGGTTCGCCTTCCGCGGAAACTTCGGAATCACCGCCTTCAGGAGTAGTTCCAAAGAAACCTTCACCGTTTCCGAGTACCAGCTTTTCTTTTCCTTTGCCGACATCGGACCTGTGACCTTTGAGCCGGGAATCGGGGCGCAGACCTGGTGGAAAAATGGAGACTCGCATCTTTTGGTGAGTGTAAATCTCCTTTTCCCCGTCGATGACTATATCGTCCCCTGGTTCCGCTACTTCTATTTGGGGTACTCGGGATTTTTTCTACCGGGCCTTTACACCCACCAAGGCAAATTTGGTATCGAGGTGACGCTGTGGTGAAAAGATTTGGAATCTGGAGCCTGTGCCTCGTCGTCTTGGGCTCGCTTCGGTGCGGGACCGGCATTGAAACGCTCAAGACAAAAGTATGCACTCCAAATGGAGACTTCGCAGTTCTCGATGATTTTGTTTATTCGACTGGAAAAGACAGCTTTGCGACCAAAATTCGTCCCGGGCTTGGGGGATATCTCCTCGGCGTGGGAAAAGGAGTCTTTTCCGATGATAAAGAGCATTGGATCACCCGGCTTTCTCAAGATGGCGGCAGTGTCTGGGAGACTGTCGACGACTTCAACTATGTGACCAATAATAATTCTGGCGCAAATGACGTGATTGTCGATTCAAGCGGAAATTATCTTTCTGTTGGTTATGGCACCAGCGGAGGGTTTACGCACTGGGTGGTCCGTCGGAGCGTGGATACAGGCCTTACCTGGGCTACCGTCGATGACTACCAGCTCGCTGCCGGTGGAAATGCCGTCGCACAGGCTATCGTCGTCCACGGAAATGGGGATATTTATGTCAGCGGCTTCGCGTTCAATACCACCTCCCATTGGATTACCCGATTGAGCGAAGATGCCGGGGTGACCTGGACAACAGTAGACGACTATCAATTTCAAAGTGCGCAAAACTCTCGGGCAAACGGAATTGCCGTCGACCCCAGCGGAAGTCTATTCTCGATTGGAAGCGGGGTCGCTTCCGGAGAAACTCATTGGATCGTTCGAAAACTCATCAATGCCGGAACTGAGTGGACCACCGTTGATGATTTCGTATTAAGCGACGCCACTTTTGCCTCGGCTTCCGCCATCGCGATCAATTCTTCAGGGGTCCTCTTTGTGACCGGGCAGGGAAGTGATGGGACGGTTATCCGAGGGCTTACCCGCAAAAGCGTGAATAACGGTGTGGCGTGGACAACCGTTGATAACTTTAATTATACGCGCACCGATGACTCCACGATTGTAGGAGACACCGTCTTTTCAGCTATTGCCCTGGATGGTGTCGGCAATCCCTATGTAACCGGGTACGGGGGGCTCGCCTCCGGCACGGGCGAATCCTGGCTTGTTCGAAAGAGTACTACGAGCGGAACGGTTTGGGATGTTTTATCGGCATTTCAGGTTCCGGGGGGAACTTCTTCCGAGGGGACCGGCCTATTCTTCGACTCGAGTGGGAGTCTTTATAGTTCCGGTTTTGGCGATGACCCCACCGCTAGCCGCTGGATCCTGCGTCGCGCGGCCTGCTCCAACTAACAGTTCCAGTAAGATTGCTTCGGCTAACGCCTCACAAAGTCAGGGCACGATATCGGGCAACGGCTTGTCCAATTTGAAGCTCTCGATCAGATCCACGAAGTATCCATTGTAATCATAAGTTCGAGGTAGGAGCGCCATCTGCTGCGAGTCCGGTTGCGGCTGATAGAGAATGACTGTCGAGAAGCGAAAGAAATCAAAGTTGAAGACGGGCTTTCCCAAGAAATCTGGCTCGTTGAAGTTGATGAAATATTTGTCTTGGGCCTCTCCCGCCACGCGGTAAAGTTCGTAAGGCGATGAGGGGATGTCCCCTTGTGGAACGCTCTCGAACCCGGATTTTC
>JAHFAF010000472.1 GCA_023250715.1 Pseudobdellovibrionaceae bacterium
CGGGCTTCGTTCGCGCTTCGCCATTTTTCGACACGTTCTTTCCATGTCGTGTATATTTTTACCCCCTCATCCGCCTCACCGAAGGGAACGAACTGGGAGCGCACATTGTCCGTGAATTCGAGCACGGCTTGCTTCGGAACGGCGGTAATCGTTGCGATTGCATATCCCTGATAAAGATCACCATGAACCCGCTACGAACCCTGCTTGCCACACTCGATCAAGGCAAATTCCGAGAGTGGCTCTATTCTACGGAGCTCCTCCTTCTTCCAGGTGTCGCATTTTTCCATCGCCTCATCCCACAACTTGTCGCTGTGTTTTCCGGGCTCGGTGAATATCCTATACTCGGAAATTATCTTCTGTAGCTTGGTTTTTTCGAAGACTTCACCCGAGGTCCAGTAACGCTGCAGCTTTCGGAGAAACTGCTTATCGGATAGATCCGTGAACGCGATGGACGTGATATTGACGGTATCCCGGGCTATTCGTTTTCTCATTTCCTCGCTGAGGGTGTCCCCTTCTCTCAATTTTTCCAGCTCGCGTTTTCTAAGCATCTCGCCGAGCGACTCGTGCACGTAAAAGGCCGCGATGTGAAGGGAGTCTTTCAGTGCATTCCAATATTTGCCTTTGGTGAGTAGAACTCCGCTATCGGCGTAAACGGCAAGGGGCTCAATTTGGCAGCCGGAATCGACTGAAGGAACAATATTACCTAGAAAAGTTTTCGGAGGAATGAGGTCCAGCTCGTCTTCGAGTTTAACTTGTGCGGCGGCGACACCGGCGTAGCTCACGAGCAATCCTTCGAAGTATTTTCTATCGGCCTGGTAGAGCCGAAGAACAACGTCATGGGCAATTGTTTTAGCGTCCTTCTCCGAAGTAATGAGCTTTAGTTGCAATTCTTTCCTTGCGTACCAAAGATCGAAAAACTGAATCGAGGCAATTTCATGTTGCCCATCTGAACAGACGAGCCCATGACCACCGTTTCCAGCGTCATTGCCTGCCCAGACAGTCGAAAGACATAGGAGGGCCGTCAGAGCCGTAAGTCTAGCTTTCATTTTCATATTCCTTCAGGTCCAAGAATTTTTCGGGATGGTTTACAGGAAACAACTGCGTGCAAAAATGGTATACGAGCTTTGGCTTTCCGCTCTCGCAAAGGGCTGCAATCTGTTGGCGGAACTGGCGAATCATTTTTTTCGCTTGAGGGAGTTTCTTCGGGTCAAGAGCCATCGTCATCACTCCGAACTCCCTCCACTCGACTTGGATTTCTTCCAGCGCTTTTCCTGCTCGATCGAGGCATTGTCGGTGGTGTTTCCGAAGGGCGGCCGACGGGACATCATTCGTGGACACCAAGGGGCTCGTGCTCTGCCGAAGCTTTCCCTTTTCAATGGTCAGTAACTTTAGACTGATAAGCCGCTGCAGAGCACTCTCGGTCTCTGCACGGGTGATTCCCAGTTTGTTGGAGATCCAGGCCGCGGATGCCTTATGTTCTTGCAATTGGCCCAGAGATAAAATTGCATAGTGGTACCAATCCGCAATGAGACGAAACCTGTCCAGATCAAGTCTTTCCCTCTCCCCAAGCTCCGCCTCTTCGAGGTTTTTCGTTGGAGGACGCAGAGCCAAGAATTTCTGTTTCTGATCGGGCGCAAAGGCGAGTCTCTCGGCAATTCGTTTTGCCGATTTCAGAGTCAACCTGCGCTTAGAGGACAGGATTTGTGAAATAGAAGCGGGGGATACACCACAAGAGCGGGCAAACGCCCTAAGCGAATAGGAGGAGTTCTGGCGCCGCCGCTCCTCGAAAATCTCAAGTAAGGTAAGTTGGTACGCTTCCATGACGTACTTTTAGACGTACCAATGGCACTGACGCGTGGCAATATTTCCTGAAACAAAGTGTTTCAGGATTCCTGAAACAGATCTAGCCCTGTTGCGATTCTGGGAAGAATCTCAGGTGTTTTGCGTGGAGGGCAGGCAGGGGGAGAAGTAAGCCTGCCAGGACTAGTTGCAGGAACATTCCTATCTTCCAAAGCACGGGCAGCTCCTCAAAATAACTAGCGGAGATTCTAGTTTGCCCTCTTTTCAAATATAACTTTGTGAACGTCGACTCCCCGGGCTCGGTTCGTAAGGAAGTACCGGTGGAAGAGAAGGTCCAGAATCGCGAATGGGCGATTCGTAATAACAAGCACCCCCCCTCTCGATCTGGAAACTCAAAGTTCGCCGCGGATTTCAATGTAGGATTGGAGTAAAGATCTGTTCTGACCTCCATGGGGTCGGCCTTTTGAATGTCGAAATCGGTACAGCCGGAAATTCCTGAATGGAAGAGAGCCAATGCCTCCGCCTTTTTGTCACGGAAACTATCTCGTATTTGGTAGAGGTTTCCAGCATTCCCGCACTCTTTGATTGAATCGACGCGCTTCCAATTGTATTCGGGAAGATTTGAGGCAAGGACTAGGTTTGCGCCGAGTCTTCTTAATTCGTTACTATCAGACGTATCAAAACGAGGGACGATGGATCCTTCATAGTTCCAAGCCCGCTCGCTTTTCTGGCAACCGAGAACACGAATCAGATTGTTGGGATACCAGGGAAAGGGAAGTTGGCATTCGCTTCGGACCGGCACCAGCAACCTAGGCGAAGATAGGGTCTGTTTTATTTCCTTCTGGACCAACGAATCGTAAGTGTTGATCTGTTGCACCTGAGACGCCATGAGCGCACCGGGCCTCAGTGCCCAAAACGGCGCAGCGATTCTATGGGCAGGTCCCGTGAGCGAGTGTTCCTTGAGCGCTTCCTCTACTTTCCTGTGACACTGCGTCGCTGCACTCTTCGGAATCCAAGGAGCACCCACCGCCCAAAAGGCTGCTGATTGGAATGAGGAAACGAGAGTCACTCCTAGTCCCAGCAAAAGACCAAAGGAAAAAGCATTCCAATGAAAGCGCCGAACTACGACAAGACTCAACAGTTTTTCTAACCCAAGCAGGAACAAGATGGACAATAAACCGGAAATGAAGATGGAGTCGCGCTGGTTATGCCAAAGGATTCCGAATAGGCGAAGGAAAATCCAAGAGACATGACACCGAAGAAAATATATTCCTAGTAGAACGAATAAGACCCCACCCCGGAGGACCTTACGAGAAGAATAAAGTGAAGCTAGTAGTCCAGCGATAAAGACCGAAATGAGCAAGGTATCGTATCTAGAGAGACTCGTTGCTCCCCAATTGAATGAATTTTCATTTTCAAAGAGAAATTGCAATAGGCAAAGCGTGAGGACTGGCAAATCGAAAAACAATCGACGGCGGGC
>JAHFAF010000009.1:0-30263 GCA_023250715.1 Pseudobdellovibrionaceae bacterium
GACTGCAACCCCGAGCGCGAGCCCGACTCCCACTCCCACAAGTGCGCCTTACATTTCCAGCTTCTCTCCCATCTCTGGACCAGTGGGAACGCCCGTGACTATCTTCGGATCTCAACTTCGCAGCATCTACTTCGGTTCAGTGCAGGCGATGATCCTCTCCTCTGCTGCAGCAGGAGTGGTAGTCAACGTTCCTGCTGGTGCCCAAACTGGGTCCATTACGGCGTATAACGCTGCTGAGTCTTATACGACCAAAGATTTTTTCACCGTAGGCATTGCACTGACCCCGACTCCAACTCCAACTTCCACTCCTTCGCCCACTTCGTCTCCCACGCCGGTGCCTACTCCGTGGATCTCCGGTCTTTCGCCGAGCTCGGGGCCAGTCGGCACGTACACCATTGTTTCGGGCTCTAATTTGGAAAACATTAAAGAAGCTTCGGTCGGTGGAATCCTTGCGACCGTGTCGGCCAATTCAAGCACCTCGGTGACGGTAAAAGTTCCTTCTAATGGTGTAACGGGATTTATCCATCTTTCTTCTGCACGCGGGAGTGCGGATAGTAGGAGTAGTTTCATGGTCATTCCGAGTAGCCCTTCCATATTGGGGCTCACACCCTCATTCGGGAAACCGGGGACAGTCGTCAGCGTTTCAGGAGTAAATCTGGGAGGCGTTTCTGCAGCGATGGCGTGCGGAGTTTCCGTGACTCCTACTCTGATTACCCCCATTAGTCTTCAGATCACGATTCCCGCGACTGCGCCCGTGGGTCCCTGCACGGTAACCGTTGCCTATACCTCGCAATACGTTGATAGCAAGATCTCCTTCACCGTATTGTCCGATGCACCTTCCATCTCGGGTTTTAGCCCGATCTCCGGTCTTCCTGGAAGTTCGGTAACGATCAAAGGCTACAATCTGACAGCTGCTACCGCTGCTACTCTTGGCGGAAGCACCGCTACCATTTCGTCGAGAACAAACGAATCCCTTTCCGTTACGGTCCCCGCGGGGGCCACTACAGGAAAATTTTCTTTAAGTTGGGCCGGGGGAAAAGTGCCAAGTTCGGATGACTTCATCGTCCTTGCTCCACCCCCCGTCATCAATAGTATCTTTCCCACCTCAGGACCGGTGGGAACGGATGTGACCATTGAGGGAACGGGACTCGACAAAGTGTCCTCGGTCAGTATCGGCGGGATGCCAGCAAGTAACGTGAATTTTCTTTCCGCGAAAAAAATAGTGGCGAGGGTCGCCCAAGGGGCTACGACCGGCACCATTCAATTGAGTAACTTAACGCAAAAAGCAACGAGTTCGCAGGTTTTCACAGTAAGCCCTCCCGATCCCGTGATTGTAGGTTTTTCACCTGCCTCGGGTGCGGTGGGTAGCGACGTCACGATCGATTTCAAATATTCGGGGGTCATTAGTTCTGTAAGCATCGGTGGAACTCCGGCAGGTTTCCAACTTCTTTCAACGAGCAGGATCCGTGCGGTTGTTCCGGCTGGGGCTGCCTCGGGCCCAATAGATATCTTCGCCAATATTCAGTCGGCAAAGAGCTCCACCAATTTCGAAGTACTTAGCGCACCGGTGATTACCAAATTCTCTCCAAGTTCCGGAACGGTCGGGACGTCCGTCACAATCGAAGGCACAAATTTGAATGGATCGACGTCCGTAAGAGTCTGCGGAATAACGATGACCGTTCATTCGTCCTCAAGCACCAAGATTATCGCAACTATTCCCGCGGGTGCGAAGGAAGGTCCAATAGCCATCACTACGCCTGGCGGAACGGGAAAAAGTGCGGCAGATTTCTCGACGACCTACCTCCCCGAAATTACGGGCATCTCTCCGAGCTCGGCTCCCCCAGGCACTGCGATCACGATCAGCGGAAAGAACTTTTCAGGCCTACAATCGGTGTCGGTGGGAAATGTGATCGTAAGTACCTTTTCGGTAACTGACACCGCAATCGAGACTTACATTCCGTTTGACGCAAGTAATGGTGTCGTCCAGGTAAAGACGTCTAGCGGGCTTGGAAAGAGCCCTTCAAATATTACAGTGAAGAAGGCCGTAAAACCGAAAATTACCGAACTCACGCCTTGGAAAGGACCCGTCGGAATCCAGGTCACTATAAGCGGGACAAATCTCGCTCCTTTGGGATCCAATAACGAGGTGAAATTCGGAACGGTCACTGCGACCATTGTGAGCACTTCGAAAACAGGGACAGAGATTGTGGTGATCGTTCCTAAAGGGGCGAAAACTCATTTAGTACATATCTACACATCTGCGGGAGATGACGCGAGCCCCAAGTTATTCACTGTTAAAAAAGAATAAGAAACGTAATGCGCCTAAAGCATCGACAATGTCCTTATAAGGCCCGGGAAACAATCGGATAGGAGGAAAGATTTCTATGAACGCTGTCCAAATCTTTCACGGATTTACAAATGTTTCAGGCTTGAATTTCGTGGAATGCGAAGTGCATAACTTTTTGCACTCTCTACCCGTTATATCCATCGCCAAAGTCCACCTGGTAAAACCGGCCCATGGAAATTTTGCGGGGTGCCTTATGACTCTTTTAGAAAAAATTGTTCCTGTTTCTATTTTTACTATTCTCATTGGTTGTTCCCAGATCAATTCGGTTGAAGTCTCGGAAACCGCGCGACGTGGAAATGCCGAGGCATTTACTGGAACCGATCACGATCTGAATAAGCTCAATTCCGCGCGCGAGATTCTCCTCCAGACGCTAGGCCATGTTCGGCGCCGTAGTAATCTTGATTCCCTCTGTGCGCCGCTCGTTTGCAGAAATCCGGAAGATCCTTCCTGCTGCATGGAGCTCGACCTCGACGAGTCCTACTGCCAACCGATGCATGTTCTTTCGCATAATCAACAAGCGCAATGCCGCTCCTTCCTTACTCAAACGGCTACCTCTATTTTGAAGCTTTATGAAGGAGATGGAGCCGCCACGCCGCCAGTTTATCCCGTGAAATTCAGTGCAAGTGATTCGATGCCGTTAATCTCCTTTTTCTCCGATGTACTTCCTTCGATCCCGGTTCCAGCGAAGACTCTTCTGGGCCCCCTTGGGGAGATTGAGGTTTGGAGGGGAGAAATTCGACGTCTGTCTTTGGTCAGCTTGGTGGCCTTGGAAGCTCATGAGGCCGGACACAAAGTGGCCTACGCTTCGGGGTGCCGAAAGCTCGAAGATGGCAATTACTACGTCGAGGATGAATGTCGCGTTGGAGATTTCGTTACAGGGCGGGCGTTATTAGATGCCGCTGGAAGTGCTCTCGCCATTTATTATCAGAAACATTTAAGTCCTGAATCTCAGGATCCTTAAGTCTTAAAAGACCCAACCAAGATTTAGCCCGCCCAGTGGGCGGAAGCCGGTGAGATCGAGGTCGACTAACGAGCTATCGGCTTTAACAAAATATTGCGCTCCGGCCTTGAGGCCAAGCGTTAGGCTAGACGCCAAAGAAAATGTCCAGGTCCCGGTAAGAGTAAGGGCGGGACACGAGAGATTTTCCGTTTGGCCCACGGAAGTGACTCGGAAAGAATAGAACCCGAGGCCAAGACCCAAGCCCGGCCCGAAAAAAGGTCGACCGGCGGGAAAGAATTGCCCCGTCGCGAAGGCTCCGAAGATCCCGACATTCGTAGTGGGATCAGTCGAACTCGCAATGACGAGCAAGGAGCCAACGGAAATAAATTTGGAGACAGCCCATTGAAATTGGCCTTCTGGAAAAAAATAGTGGAAGCCCATCCCGATTCCGGCATCGAGTGCTGCCGTGTGAATCGATTCTTTTGCCCGCACTACTTCATAGGTGTCGAGCTCTCCGGTAGGCCTTCGCCAGAGCTCTACCAGCTTCATCTTGGTGCCCTTCTTTATTTTTTCTTTGCGATTAAAGGAAGTGAGCTTGATGAAAACATCGGTCTCGGAGGTTTTCGTCACGCGCCCACAGGCAAAAGTTATCGAGTCGTTCACCATACAAAGCTCGTCGCCTTGGTTCCAGGCGTGATTTGGAAGATTGAAGTGAACGATTCGCTGGGTGGGCTCAATCATGTCGCAGAAGGCGGACGGGCTCAAGAAGGCCAGGACCAGGCCAATTTGCGAAATGCGGACGGGAATGGACACGGCAAGCCTCCGTCTCTTTGTCGGTTTTTCGACACAATTTCAAGCGCTAAAACTGAATTAGTTAATATATTCAGTTGTTTAAAACTATGAACTAGGATCAAGATGCATTGCACCATATAATAGAGGTTCTTCATTTTAATATTTCTAATTCTCCCTAAGTTCGTAAAATTTTGGAGGCCATAAGCTTCAATGGTGTCCGTTCGCTGGAATTCGTTTCGAACCCTTTCTCTATTCCTTGTGTGCCTTCTTCTGGGCACGGGATGTCGCCTTTTGGATTTCAAATCGAAGTCGAAAGGGGGCGAACATTCTCCGACCGGGAATGCGGACGGAGATCCCAATGCAGTGCGATCGGATCTCTTAAGCCCACTCGACCTGCGGGTGAGTGTCCTGGGTTCGCGCGAAGTTCTTCTCAGCTGGTCGGACACGAGCGATTTGGAAACTGGTTTTCGCGTAGAGCGATCGAGCGATGGAGGAAATTCCTACTCCTTCGCCGTAAACATTCATGAAAACTTCACTGTCTACCGCGATGAAGGTGTTCAGCCCAATACGACTTATCGTTATCGCCTTTCGGCGTTCAACGAGAAGGGTTTTTCGGCTTATATCTTCGCCGATGCGACAACGCCGACCGATCCTCCTCCTCCTTTGTCCGCTCCTGTTCTGGTGAATGTGGTTTCCCTTTCTACCGATCGAATAAAAATCGTTTGGACGGACACGAGCGCGCAGGAAAAAGGTTTTCGTATCGAGCGTCGAAGCCCTGACGGAACCGTTTCCGAAGCGGGGCGAGCCACAGCGAATGGGACACTTTTCACCGATGTGAGCTTAGCCGCAGGTCAGGTTTACCGTTACCGGGTCTGCGCATACGACGATGGCGGCGATGGGCCGTGGTCAGGTGAATTGAGTGCGACAACATTTCTCACTTCCATTAATGCCCCCACTTCTCTCGTGGCGTCCGTCTTTTCGGCGAGCTCAATTCGTCTTCACTGGCGCGATAACAGCAACAATGAAGAAGGCTTTAAGATCGAACGGTCCGAGGATGGAGCTAATTTTGGGCTCCTTAGTTCTCCAGCGCAAAACGTAGATGTGTTTGATGACCAAACGGTTCAAACGGGAAGAACATACACTTACCGAGTTTATAGTTACTTAGGAGCTCAACAATCCGCGAACTCGAACACGATTTCAGTTACTATCGCCTCTGGTCTGCGGGCACCTAGCTCGCTAATTGCAACGGCCGTAAGCTCGAGTGAAATTCAGCTTACCTGGATTGAAAACAGCACGAGCGAAACGGGTGTGTCTGTAGAGCGATCCCTCGATGGAGTTTCCTTCGGGGCCCCTCTAGCTCTACCAGCAAATACGAACACTCTTCTGGATGGTGGACTCAATCCAAGCACCCCCTATTATTATCGAGTCCGAGTCTACGACTCGGAAGATTTTTCGGTGTACTCTAATGTGGCTTCCGCCACCACTGCCGCTAACATTGGCCAAGGCGGCTCGGTGGAGGCTCCTACCCAGCTCGTGGCCTCTCCTCAATCCTCCAGCATTATCAATCTGACTTGGACGGATAATAGTGGAGGAAGCGCCGGATTTAAAATTGAGCGCCATAAGAATGGCGAGATCTACGGGCTCGTCACTACGTTGAGCGCCGGCACCACTTCCTTTTCCGATACGGGCCTCCTTGCCGCTACTCAATACACATACCGCGTTCGGGCCTTCGTTGCCTTGGTGGACTCAAGTCCCTCGAATGAATACTCCGCGACGACCGATACCGCCGTGGTTCTGCCAGATACGCCAACGGGACTTGCCGCCAGCATCATGTCGTCGCACGAGATTCAACTCTCTTGGGTTTCGGCAGGAGCCAATACGTCGGGCTTCAAGATCGAACGAGCCACTGAATCCGGTGCGTTTACCCTGCTTGCGAATGTGAATTCGAGTGATCGCGTCTATTCCGACCAGGCCGTTCTTCCGACGACGATGTACCGCTACCGAATCTTCGGGGTTAACGTAAACGTCTTTTCGTCGGCCTCCAACGTAGCCACGGTCACAACCCCGGCGGATGCAACCCTTCCTGCCGCGCCTTCGAATCTTGTGGGCGCTGTTCTCGATGACCAAAATATTCGTCTGAATTGGACAGACAATAGCGATAATGAGTCGGGCTTTGTCGTCTACCGTTCCGTGGGGAGTGGGGCATTCTCGGAAGTAGGACGCGTGAGTACGGACGTGAAAACCTACACCAATGGCTCCATTTCGGGGAACACCACCTACCATTACAAGGTTCATTCTTACAATGGCGGCGGCCAATCCGTTGATGCTTCGAATACGATCACCGTTACCACCCCCTTCAACTCGTCTGATTTGTCGGCGCCGACCGATCTCCGGGCGGTTGTTATTACGAGTCCCGCTCGTATCGATCTCTTCTGGGTGGATAATGCCTCGAGTGAAATTGGATACGTCCTTCGAACCACAGCACCAGACAATACTTTTTCGGATAGAAATCTTGCGGCCAATTCCACTGGCTATTCTTTTACCTCGGGCCTAATGACGGGCCTCACCTATCGCTTTGTCGTCTTTGCCTCAAATGGCTCTTTGTCTTCACCCTCCAATGAAGTTTCCGTGACCGTCCCGAACGGTTTTGCAAGTGTGTTGAACGCGCCTACAGGGCTAATTGCTACACACAGCTCTTCGACTCAGATCGAACTCGCGTGGTATGACACGAATACCAACCCCAACGAGTCTTCCATTCGAGTAGAGCACTCAACCGATAGCGGGGTTACATTTACGACTCTCGCGACACTCGGACAGAATTCGACTAGTTACACTCACGCCGGCCTTGGTGTAATGAGCCGGCACGATTATCGGGTGGTGGCAATCGCTTCCGGCCAAAATGTGAGTTCTGGGCCCTCGGCCCCAGCCCATGACACGACGGCAGGAGAACTCTTGAACAAAATTACAGGTGTGCAGACTACTACGGTTTCCTCGAGTGAGATTCTCGTTTCTTGGACTGACACCAACGCGGCACCTAATAATGAGAGTCAGGTGAAGCTGGAATTCAGTTCAGATGGAACGAATTTTTATTCTTTTCCTAATTTGGCAGCAAATGCGACGAGCTATCGTCACACTGGTCTTGATCCTGTAAGCATTATTCGCTATCGCCTCACGGCTCTGGCTTCAGATCCCGCTAACAATTCACCGGTGTCGGATACGGTGTCGGGGATGACTGACGAGGGTACGTTAGTGAAACCGGTGCTCACCGGATACCCCGGTTCCGGCAAAGTTTATCTTGAATGGAGTGCGTCGGTCGTGGCCCTCGGTCGCGCAGGATTTCTTATCGAAAGATACGATGCTCGCTATGGGACCTGGGACTGGGTTACGACAACGGACCCGAATACCTATAGCTACGAGGATGCGACCGTGTCAGGCTTTGTGACCTATAAATATCGCGTGACGGCAGTGGGACAATATCCCTACCGAAATTCGCCTCCCTCAAACGAGATTTCAGCTACGCCCAGTTGGTCGGGTCATCCGGAATGGGATAATTACCCCGTCTTTACTTCAAATGTAGGCGTATTATCTGATCCTAAAACTTTCACGCTTAAATGGGTCGGGCAGGGTCAGATGATAATCTCCTCTACCCAGTTCGACTCTAACTGGACTGAGTCGAATGCATTTCAGGTGACGTCGAATACCTGCACGACGGGAAAGGTTCTCGATAGTATTAGTACTTGTAAATTAACAGTTGCCTGCAGGCCACCAGCGGCAGGCTCCTATTTCGGAAATTTTATCGTCAACTATCAAAGTGGCGGCAACGCTATTTACCTTACAGTGTCTTGTACCGCCAACCCCCCACCCACACCAGTTCCCTGAATATTCCTAATCTCCAAAAATGTAAGTTCATCTAATCTCTCCCTTGGCTCAAAATAAGAATACGCACCACGGCCGTGCTTCATCGCTTACTCTTGAACGGGAGATTTTTTAATGAATTCCTTATTAAGAATGCTTTTCGTTTTACTGGCGTCCCTTCTACTTGCTTGCACCGATTCGGAAGTTCAACTTACTTGGAAGCTTTTTGACGCTGTTCGAACCGAGAGTAGACTTGCCACTCTGGGCTCCTCCGCTGTTGGCTCGATAGACGGCGAGCTGAGGCCTCAATGAAGTCAATGACTCGAATCAAGAGTTCTGGGGGCTTTGCCCTGCTGGAACCCATCATTGCGGCGGGACTAATAGGGGGATTAATTTTTGGGTCTATGCAATTTACCTCTCATCACGCGCAATCGTCAGCGGTTCTCGATCAACGCTTGGAAGTTCTAAGTTTGAGATCTCTTTTACTGGCATCCCTTGATTGCGGCGAAACACTGCCGGACGATTTAGTAGCGGGTTGTCCGAGCGGCCAGCTGGATATGAAGAATGGAAACGGCAGGGTGATTATTGCCGCCGGAGGCACCGATGGCACCGAGTTCGGAAAGCTTTGGGTGCGGGCCCACTGTTTAGCAGATCGCTTGGAAGTAGAGGTGCGGCCAAAATACGAAATAGTGGGAGGACGGCCTATAGAATGGAAGGGACTTTTTCCAAAAGGCTTGGAAATATGCCAGGGAAATTTCATTCCTCCGAAGGCCGTGACCAACAACACCAATACGACGGTGACCGTGAACAATGGGACCGTGACCGTGACTGGCCCCACGATAACGGTGACCGGCACTACCGTCGTGGTAGATAACCCCCATGTGAATGTGTGTGAAGAGGTTGGGGAGTTTCGTTATGATGCTTGCATTGCGCGAGGAAAAAAGGCCAAGAAGTGTGAGCGAAAGGAAGCCCGGACTTACCGTAAGTGCATGCGGTGGGCAAGTAGGGGTGGCGATTCGGTGGTGCAATGAGCCTTACCTCCGAACGGGGAAGCGCGATGCTCCTATTCCTGATTGCCCTTATTGGAGCATTAGGTTCCTCGACACTTCTAATGACTTCCAGATTTCATGAAGAAGGTATCGGCTATCAACGAGCAAGAGACCTGGTTGATCTAGGAAATATTCGACATGCCATACTGGATCGAATCGATTGTCCAAAAGTGATTGAGGCATGCAATAACTTACCGGAAAGCGCCGAACTGATTTCAAGAGCTGATCGCGTTTCCCCCCTATTCGCTCGGGGCCTGGATGGTTATCAAACGATAGAGGGCTGGAGTTTAGACGTTGAGTGCGTTCCCGAGGGTGTTCTCGTCCGCGGTCATTTACGCACTTCGGAAGAGTGGGTTCCTGTTTTTCGCGATCAAGAAGAGGATGCCCTTTGTCAGAATTGTACGGATTTGGGGCTAAGCGCTCCCTTTCAATTAGGACACTGTCGGGAAGCGTTTTAGTGAAAGCGGTAGTTTGTCCCGCGCCTTTCGCCGGATCGCTGCAATACTTTCTGTTCGATTCCAGAATTGAGAATTCTTAAGGCGTTACTAGAGGAAACGTTGAGTACCCTACTAGCCTCTTTCAAAGTAAACACAGTTCCCTGAAAATGCCTTTTTAGGATATCCACTTTCGAAGTGGATGATCCCGTAGGAATCAAGATTGTCCCACCGGCGTGGAAGGAAATCCGATAGGTACCTTCCATCTCTTCCACACGTAAAGGGATGCGGTGTTTGCTCAACCAACCCTTTAGCCGATTCAACGCTTGATGCACGCGCAAGGGGGATGAGTTGGGATTGTAATATTCGTTTGGGTAAAGACTTGCAAAAAGAGTGGGTAGGCGAAAGGGTCGGTAAAAATCTGAGCAGAGGATGAGAAGCGTTCTGTGAACGATCTGTCCTACTTTTAGTTTGGCTCGAGACTTTCTTTCCTGTCCTTCCAAAAGATCTAGATAAAGAGAAGATTTCTTGCTGCCATGACACCATTCGTAACGTTCGGGCGGGGTGAATTTTTCCCCCATCTCTTTTTTCAGTATTGTTCTAAACGGTTCGAAAGGGCTTCCGACATATAAATGCAAAAGCTCGCCCGCATCATGTTGGGAAAGAGCCAGTACTCGTCGACAGTCTCGTACAGATTCCCATAGCTGTCTCTTCGAGGCCTCCTCCGCAATTTTTTTTAGGGTATCTTGGGCAGCAGGGTCCTGCGGGGACTTTCTTAAGGCAAGAACCGCACGCCACTTTCGTATGAAAAATTCAAAGCGATCTCCCGATTGCAAAACGCTCGAGGCGCGTTGCAAATAGTCTTCAGCGGCTTCCCATTTTCCGTGAAAGATAGAATTTTCAGCGGCAAGATCCAGGCAATTGGCGTAGAGAAGCTGCATCTTGTTCGTGCGGGTCTGGGTTAAAAGAACATCGAGTGTCGTCTTGGCTTTCTGATATTCGCGCGCAAATACGTAGGCGGAGGCGAGATTCACACCTGCGACCATTTTCAAGTAAGCATCCTTCTTCTCTCGGTGTAGAAACTTTATCAGGTAGGGAATGGACCCCTCGTAATCCCATTTGCCTATCAATCCAAATGCAGTGAAGAGATCCCGTTTCGGATCGGAGGTCGGAAGATCACGCAAGAGGACCAGCCCCTCGTCGAGAGCTCCTATTTTGATCAAAGAAGCCGCATACTCCATTTTCTCAAGTGGTATTGCGGTCGCGGGGGCCTTGGACGTAGGGCGAACCAGCGGGTAAAGAAGTTTGAGAGCAATGAGGGGGAGATCCGCGCGTCTCGCAAGGGAAGCGACGGAGGCGATTATTTGCCGTGGAATTTTGCTCTTAACTAGATCTTGAAGCGCGGTTTGAGCTTCTTTTAATTGGCCCGATCGAACCAAAGACTCAACTTGGGGTAGGAGTTCTATACTTTGAGGTTTTAAAGCGGGACGCGCCATGACTTATGTTAGCACAGTTAAAAGACAGGGCAGCCTAAGACGCCTATTCCTTGGGCTGCCCTGCCCTTGCCTCTCACTTCGATTTAGAATGAATCTCAATTTGGAGCTTACCCTCCAATTCTTCTTTAAGTTTTCCGGGTTTTATGGTGTCCAAAGTGAAAGAAAAATCCTGGGAATCTCCATCTTCCTTCACGCAGGGCCTCACGTTACCGCTGAGAACGGCATCTGACTGAAGCGGGACATCGAAAATAAACCCATCCTTTCCGCCTCGTGTGGAAAGTGACGCTTGAATCTCCCCGTCAATCACCGTCACGGAATCTTTGTTTTTCTTTCCCTTTTCAATTTTCACTGCGCGTACCAATTCTAGTCCGTCGTTGTCTCGAACATTGATTTGCCAAAGGGCACACTGCGCTCCATGTTTGCGGCCTGCGAGAACGGAAAACCGCATTTTAGAGTCTTTAGGTTCTTTGGAACCTATAGAGTCTTTTGACCGTTTCGAGACTCTTGCTGAATCCCGCGCTAGAGATTCCGTTGTGGTCGAAAACGGCCTCTCGGTACCACACGCACTAACGATTATAGCGATTACGAAAAAGTATCTTCCATTCATGGGGGGCTCCTTCTCTTAATTGAGTATGTTTCATTCGCGCGGCCTTTCGAATTTACAAAAATGGAGAATAAGGCCTTTTCTAGAGGGGGACAAAAATTGTCACTTTTTTTGCCTAAAAATGGTTAAATATCAATGGTTTATATTCAATTGATCCCTCTTTTGCGTTTATGGTAAAACTCCCCCTCTTTTCTAAAGTAATCGAGGGGCTTAAGTGCGGATTTTGTGGATAATGATCCTACTGACGTTTGGGGTACCCGCGTACGCCCGCGCTCGCCGTAGTGATCCCTGCCACAAAGTCCATCAGCGAACCGGGGAGGAAGCGAAAGCCAATCTCGAGAGTTTGAAACGGTTGATCGTTCTTCCAGTATTAGAGGAAGGTGCCAGAACCGGAAGTGTAAAAGTTGAGACCAATGAGGCCAAGCGCCAAATTACAGTTGAGAGCGAGAAGGGTACTTATGTTTTCGAGCTCACCGATGATCCCAATCAGACTTATCCGGCAATAGGGCTTCCGGAAGTAATCATGAAAAACGGCAGACGTTTTGCACGCGTTACGCTGTATTGGAAACACGCCTTGGAAAATGTTGAGCTCGCCCAAGGACAGGTGCGTTCCGCTATTCGAACCGATCTGCACCCGCACGTCCCCCGTGACTCAACCTCCGTCTCGACTCTTTCTTTTCCGCAGCGGGACGCCTTGAGCGCGCTTGTGGGCATGGAATCCAAGAAAGGATTTTGGCGAGGGCTTTTTCTTCCTGTCGGTATGGGTAAGACCATCATTTCGGCGAAATATGTGCAGGCGCTCTGGAACTACAATCACCAAGTAGGTGCCAAGGGATGGAAGAAGAAGCCAAAGATTATTTTTGCCGTGGAAAATAACTACATTCTTGATCGTACGGCCGAGACCTTTGCGCGAGAGCTTGGACTCAAAAAAATCTCTAAGGTTTACGGGTTGAACGACAAGGAAGACTTTGATCTTAACTCCGACATGATCGCTATCACGCGTTCGAGCTATTTCCTGCGCAAGGAGAGGATTCACGAGCTCATGCAAGCCGACCCCGAACAGCCCTGGATACTCATCTTTGATGAGGCCCATCACGTGGAGAAGGACGATGGACAATTTTCCAAGATCTTTGACGACCTAAAGCCCATTATGGACCACCGTCACCGGGCGCTCTTACTCTCGAGTTTTTTCGGTTTCCGCGATAAGAAGTTGATGACTACGCAGCTCAACGGCAATGTATTCGGTTCCTTTCTCAATAGGGAGGAGGCTCTCGCTTTGAGCCGAGGGGAGCGGCTAGCCGAACTTTGCCGTGCTCAATATTTTCGAGGGATGCAATTTGGATATCTCTCTCCGCTCCACGGGCTCGAGGTGGTACGGCATGTGGGAGATCTAGAGACCTCGGAGATACTTGGAGGGACGACACTCGAGGACGATGTTCGTAGAGTGCGCATTTATCCGAGCCTCTTAAAAGATGTGGCGGACAGGGTAGAGGATAATCGTTTGTATAAAGTCCCCGATCGAGGCATCTTTTTCGTCGACACCACAGCGAGAGCTGATGCCTACGCGAACGAGCTTTCCGAACTCTTAGGAGAAGAGGTCCGAGTCATTCACTCGAGGCCAACTTCGGATCCAGAGACATTTGATTGGTTTTCCGACAAAGGTAAATTCGATACGTCGAAGGATAGAAAGCAACACAAGTATGTCGTGGTGGTGGATATCTTCAAAGAAGGGGTGGATATCACGTCGATAAACCTCGTCGTGCTCCTAAGGCAATACGGAGATAACCCGGCAGGGTTCGCGAATTTGATTCAAAACCTTGGGCGTGCGAGCCGCAATCATGGCCGAGAGGACCAGTTCAAGCCCGGATTTCGGGCAATCGATTACTCAGGCGCTACCCGGTGGCTGAGAGAGGGCTTGGCCCAGGTGATGATCGAGCCCATGCGCGAGGGAGGCGATCACGCCAAAGGGTATCGCCCTCACATTACGGTCGACCAACGTGTAATGACACCGCTCGTTTTTCAGCAGCAATATTTTCAATTGTTTCCAGAGGAAGCCACTTTCAATGCCCTTTACCCTGAGTTTGAACCGGATGTGTTCAAAGAGGAGATTGTTCCGGTCTTGAGGCAATGGGCAATGAACATGGGAATTTCCAATTGGGCGAGAGACTATTCTCCACGAGAGTTTGTCTTGCGTTTGGCGCGCGCACTTCCGGAGCTACCGGGAAAGAACGAACTCATCGCCCGCTTTGAGGATCCGCAAACCTATGAGTGGCTCTATGGAGACGGCAGGCAGGCGCAAATGCGATTGGCCCCCGCCCAAAAAATTTATCAAGCGATTCATGAAATCGCCGCCCTCTTTCATGTCACGCCTCAGGGGAGAAGTTTGAGACTCCTAGAGCTTAACTCTCCCTCTGGAATGGAAAAATTCTTGGAAGCGCTAGTTCCTATGGATCGCCCTTTAAGTGATCCCAAGGAAATTCAAACTTTTTTGTCGGAAAGAAAAGGCGCTTTGCCGCTCCTCATGTCTACCGCGCGTGGCATGAAGGGTCTTCGACAAAAAGACATTCTTATCAAGGAAGCTTTACTCGAGCTTGCACGCCGAATTCCTCAGTGCCCTGAGCGTGATGCGAGAATCGCGGAAATGGAGTCTACGGAAGGATGGCTGTGGTCGCGCCAGGATGGATTTCGCGAAGAGAAGCTCTCGGCGGCAGAAAAGGCAGAGTTGAGTCGTTCGGAACTGGCGCGACTGTGGGGTTTCAACCGGGTTTATCGTTCTTGGCGTTCCATCGCCTGGCTTTGGAATCAAGCCCACCCGGAAGCGCAAGTCGATTTAGCGAAAATTCATGAATTGGAAGAAGCAGAACGGCTCCTTTTGTTATTGAACCCCGTGCCCACTGCGCCCGTGTTGGATTCGAAAAAGCTGGAGGTCTTTCGCGACCTAGAAAGAGGGGCGGCCCCCATCGTCTCCGAACGCTATCGAGAGTTTGGAATGGAGCGCTTTACCGTCGATTTCGGGCCCAAGCGTTTGTCGTTGGAGCTTGCGCGTCGACTTCCAAATAGCAAGGAGAAGGATCAATTATTGCTCGATCTTGAGAATCCGAAGCTTTATGACTGGATTGGCAGCGATGGCGCGAATCTAAAACCCGACTCGGCCACCGCGACCTCGAGTGAGCGTTTGTATAAAGCTCTCCATGCGATAGCGATTTGCATGAAGAATGCTTATCCCGATGCCGGAATCGATCCGGCTAGCGTGCACACAAGTGCTGGGGTGGAGGCTTTGCTCGATATGTTCAGCCCCGGCTTTGTGATCCCTCCCATCACTTCCAAGGGCCTCTCGCGCTTTGTGGAAAGTGGTGCGCACGATTTCTTGGCGGGACTTGCGGAAAGCGAGCTAGCAATTCGAAAGAGCGACTTCAATGAGAGTTTTGGGCCAAAGAGCGCAACCCTTTTGCTCGCACAAAAACTTCCCAAGTCCGAGGAGAAGAAATTACTTCTCAAAGCAATGAAGAAGGACGAAATCTGGGGTTGGACAGCCTCTGATGGAGCGGGGACAAGTGCCAGGGCCATCCGTCGTGAGTATCGGGCTTTACTCGCGATTGCGCACATTCAAAACAAGTATGGTTCGAAAACAGTCGATACCGAACGGTTCGATGCACGGGAATTAGAAGAGCTCGCCGAAGCTCTTCTCGATAGGTAACGGATACCTTTTGAGACCTGCTCTTGGTAACAGAAAAACACAATGATTCTAATCTGATACTATCTGAAGTTTAAGTGTGTTTTTACAAGTGTATAAATAAAACTGGCCGTGGTACCAATTTCTAATCAGGTTGATTGTATTGGAGGGTGCCATGATTCGTGAAGGTAACGGTTAGCAGTTCCACTTAATTCCAAGCCTTAACGCGTATTTCCAGAATGGGAGCGGTTCGAGTATAACCATCCTTGATGGGTGAGGCTTTACCGAAAAAAGTGGTGTTGCTTCGACCCGCCATGTTGATTCCCCACCTGACCTTTTCGGGACTCACGGTTCCGCCCCTTGGGCTTGCTTACATCGCCTCCTATCTTCGAGAAAAACGCCACGAAGTGATTCTGATCGATGCCGTGGGCGAAGCAATCGGACAATATGAGCCTTACCGTGCGAACTACGTCCTTCACGGATTAAGAATAGATCAAATTTTGGAGAGGATTCCCGGGGACACAGAAGTCATCGGTGTCTCCTGCATGTTTTCGCATGAGTTTCCCATTTATCGCGATTGGATTCAGCGTTTAAAAGATCGTTTTCCCAAGGCTCATATCCTTGCCGGAGGGGAGCACGTCACGGCTTTACCGAAGGAAACCCTCGAGCAATGTCCGGCTCTTGATCTTTTAGTATTGGGCGAAGGGGAGGGTACGATCCTCGATGTTGTTGAAAGCGATTTTACCCTCGAGTCCCTGGAAAAAATTCCTGGTATTGCCTGGATGTCGGGAAAGAACCTTGTAAATAGCTCTGCCCGTCGTGCAAGAATCCGCGCGATAGATGAGATTTCGAAACCGGCCTGGGATCTGGTTCCCTTGGAGAATTATTGGAAGCACGGCATGGGTCTTGGGGTGAACCGGGGAAAGAGTATGCCCCTTCTTGCGACCCGCGGCTGCCCTTATCAATGCACATTTTGTTCGAGTCCGCTTATGTGGACTACCCGCTGGGCAGCAAGAAATCCCGTGGAAGTGGTCGATGAGATGGAGCAATACATCAGGGAATATGGAGTTGAGAATTTCGATTTTTACGATCTCACCGCAATCGTGCACAAGAAATGGATCGTTGAGTTTTGTGAGCTTCTTTTGAATCGAAAAATTGATGTTACCTATCAACTTCCCAGCGGTACTCGCTCAGAGGCGATCGATCGCGAAGTAGCAAAGCTCCTTTACCGAAGCGGCTGTCGAAACATGACCTATGCGCCAGAAAGCGGATCGGACCGCATGCTTTCGCTTATCAAAAAGCGGGTTCACATCGGAAAAATGCTGGAGTCGATGCGGGGTTGTGTGGAGGAAGGGCTCAACATCAAGGCGAACCTCATCGTGGGCTTTCCAGGAGAAGCCTGGGGGGACTTATGGAGGACGTTTCGTTTTCTTTTGAGGATGGCGATAGTGGGGGTCCATGACGTCACGATTCAGCCCTACAGCGCCTATCCCGGAACGGAGCTCTTCGACGGACTTAGAAAAGATAAAAAGATCACGCTGGATGACGAGTTTTATTTCGCTCTTGCGAATCTGGCTGATCTTGCGCAGTCTAGTTCGTGGAGTGAAAATTTCTCGAGTCGCACTACCTTTTGGTACCGGACTCTTGGAATGCTCGCGTTTTATGGCGTTAGTTATTCCTTAAGGCCTTGGCGTTTATTGAGAACGCTCTTCAATCTTGCGAAGGGAAAGCAGGAAACTAGGCTCGAGCGAGCGTTGAACGATATTTTTACCCGGAGAAAATCTTCCCTTCCTAGAAAAGTAGCGGAAGCAGTCGCATGCCCACCGTACGTTTAGCTTAAGTGGAAAGTCTCTTTGATCTGGTCTTGAATTACGTAAGCGATCTGGCGGAAATTCATTCCTAGAAGAAGATTGTGATCATTTTGCGAAAGGGCGGGACAGGCCCTGCAGGTATTTTTACTTTGAACGTGAGAAACGGCCTCTTCGATTCCCACTTCTTTCCAATTCTTGGGCTGGAAGGAGCCGTCTGTCGTCAAAAAGCATGGATAAACGTACCCGTCGGCTTCAATCGTGAACTTGGTTCGCCCGTAGTAGCAAGGAACGTGAAATTTTCGGTAGCTCTGAGGTATCTCCGCCTCCTCGACATGGTGCTTTTCATTGAAGTCGTAAGGCCACTCATAGGCCGCTTTCAGGGCGGGCTCGCTCGTAAAAATAGGATATCCCAGCGCCTTATATTTTCTAATCTCGGAAAGGACGGAGCGAATCTCCTCATTCGTCATTTGCGCGTCCTGGGCTTTCTTTAGAGGCTTGAAGAGGAGGCTAAAATAGAGACGAAATCTCTTTTCTTTGGCGAGTTCGGACAAGAAAGACACATCGTGCATCGTGTGCTTGGTGAGAGTAGCCGAAACTCTTAAAGGAAGATTCGCTTGAAGGGCGAGATCGATTGCCTTTAACGTAATGGCGAAGGTTCCCTTTCCTCGATTCCTATCATTGCCCTCGAGGGCACCGTCTAGACTGATAGTAAGGTTATCGACATCCTTCACCTCATCTAGTTTTTTGGGAAGCAGCGAGCCGTTCGTGATGATGCAAAGGTACATCCCCTTGTTCTTGATGAATCGTGAGATCTCACCGATGTCGGGACGCAGCAGCGTTTCTCCGCCGTGTAAATTGATGTAACGAACACCCATCGCATGTAATCTATCGACGAGATATTTCAGTTCATCGGTCGTATAGTCGATATCCTTGCGATTGGGGTAGTCCCCAAAGCAGTAGCTGCAATTCCAATTACACTTATTGTTTGCGACGATAATGGCAATGACAGGATAATCGCGCCCGCTCATTCTTTGCTTGATCAGGGCGTTAAAGTAGGTACCGCGGGCCAGTAACCTTTTCCAGGATGTATTCTTAAAGGGCTTCGAGGGTGGATAGGTCGGAATCGGGATTAAGGGTTTTTTTGTTTTGGTGAACTCGTCTTTTTCTTCAAGAGAGTTAAAAAGGTCACTTCCGTCGAGGCTCGAAACTTTTCTGAGTTGGATAAATTCGAGCTCGTGGTCCTTCATGCTGTCACCAGAGCTTGTTTTCTACGGTGAGCTCTATCGATCTGAATTTCGCGCATGGTGCCGTCGATCGCTTCAGGCAAATTGAATTCTTTTACTCGATCGCGAGTCAGCCAGGTTCTCACTGCCATGACACTCGTGTAAAGCCCCTCTCCGATGGGAATGGGGAGAAGCGCTGCCCCCCAATTGCTCAATAGAATGAACACCAATTTCGTCATTTCGAAGATCTCCCGTGGCTTGAAGTACCAGCGCGGTGGGAGTTTTACGAAAGCCGGGCCCTTTTGCCCTTTCAAGACATTCAAAATGGTTCGTGGGGTGAAATAGAATGCCATGTTGGATCGAAAAATATCGCGTTTCAGCTCCCAGGCCGTTGTTCCTTCTGGCACGTAGGGTAAAGGGCTCGGGTTAAAAAGCGATCGAGTCGCTGTCAATGTGCTATTGAAATTCGTCCAGAAGGGCTCAACATGAATTCCCGGAGTGTCTTTCACTTCCTTATAGAGCTTGGTACCTGGATAGGGGATTAGGTTATTGAACTTCGTGTATTGCAAACCTATTTCCTGGGTCAAGCGATAGGACGCCATACGGTCTTCATGCGTTTCCGTTGGAAGACCAAAAATCATGAAGAGACTTACTTTCATTCCGTACTTTCTAGCTAGGGCGACGGTTTTCAAGTGCGTCTCGACTGTTTCGCCCTTCACGATCACTTCCGCGAGCCGCTCCACCGCCGTCTCCATTCCGAAGCCCACGCCCGTGAAATTCGCTTTCGCGAGATAAGGCATGATGTCTTCGTAGAGATTGTCGGCCCTTGTCTGAATGAAGAATTCGCATTTCTGACTCAAACCAGAGTCCACCATTCCATTACAGAGATCGATTACCCGCTGCTTTTTGTAACTGAAGTTATCATCGTAAAAGAGGATCTGCTTTTGCCCGTACCGATTGACCAAAATATCTAGTTCTTCGATTACGCGCGGGGCGGACTTATAACGGAACGTGAGCCCTGTCATAAGACGTTGGCTACAATAGGTGCAACGATAAGGGCAGCCGCGCGAACTGGTCGTAAAGCCCATGTCGTATTTCGGGTGTTGAAAGAGTTCGTAGGGAAAAATCGGAATTTCATCGAGGTTTTCGATCAGTTTACCGTCGGGATTATTGCGAATGACACCATTCCGCATTCGGTAGGTGAGGCTTTCTATGTTCGTCCAATCGTTATTGGTGCGCAGAGCTTCATAGAGGCGCAGCAGGGGTACCTCTCCTTCGCCGCGCACGATAAAATCGGCCCCATTCTCGATCCCTTCATTAGGCAGAGCGGTAACATGGATGCCGCCTAGGATAATGATCACTTCAGGGTATTTTTTTCGAATGAGGGCGATGAGCTCGTAAGTCCGTGCCGCTTGAGCCGTCAGAACCGAAATTCCCACCACTAAGGGGCGATCGAGCCCGTCTATATATTTATCGAGATTGTTCTCATCAATTTTTTCGATCTCGTCATCTGCTACGCGAACGTTGTGGCCGTACTTTTTCAGATAGGCGGCTAGGGTCCCCACCGCAATCGGGATCCCTACGGGTACAAATCTGGATAGAAAGCCTCCAAATTGTTCCGTGGCTGGATTGATCAGTAGCATTTCGTTTTATTTTAGGTGCAACGCGGGAATTCGGGACAATTTGTCTTAAGTTAACGGTCCTGCCCCTTGAAAGCAAGGCGGCAAGCGCTGAGAGCCCGCATGAGGTAAAGTTCGGGGAATGTTTCCGGAAAATAGGTTTCGCCGCACCCAGCAATCTTTGCTCGAGTGCTTAGTGGCCCTAGCTTGCCTCTTTATTTTCTTTCGCAACTGGTGGCCCGTTTTGACCGGTCGACTGACCTTGGGGCACGACAATGTTTTTGGGGATATTCCGCTATTTCATCATTTTGCAGCGAGTCTTCTTGAGGGTTCGCTGCCCTTTTGGGATCCTTACTCTACAACGGGGGTTCCGTATTACTTCATTCTTCCCCACATCAGACTCTTGGATCCTCTAACCTATCTCGTTGTCCTGGTGGGGGGCACCTTCACTCGAGATACGGTCATCCTCTTTCACTGGAACCGGGCCATTCTCTCGTTGGTAACTGCCGGTGGTGTTTATCTCCTGCTTCGTCCTTGGTGTAAGACATTGGGGGCTCGGCTGGCAGTTCTTCCCGTGGCGATTCTTTCGTATTTTACTTTGGGGTCCTTTCGGCAGCCTGGCGTTTTCCACAACTTCGCATGGCAGCCCTTTTTGATCTATTTTCTCATCCGGCTCGTTTATCGACGGCAGCACCAGTGGTCTTCCTGGCTTTGGCTGGGAGGCGTTCTCGTTATCATGACTCAGTCTTATTACGTGGTCAGCACTTCCCTGACTCTTCTCTTTTTCGGGTTGGGTTTTTTTCTTTTTCACCGAAATAAAGTATTGGCGCTCGTGCATTGTCCGCAGTTCAAGGCGAAAGTTATGTTTCTTCTCGCTGTAGGGTTGTGTGGCCTTGCGCCCAATTTGGCCCTACTTCAAGAAGAAAAGAATCTCGTCTTTCCCATTCGAATGGTCGTGCCCGGAACGGCGACCAATGTTTCGATGCAGCCCGTTCAGTACGATGAGGGGCCAGAGGCCGTGGTTTCCCCGGTTAAACTTACCTATTCCGCCATTATGTCGACGGGAACCATCAGTCGAGTTTGGGACACCCTCCAGAGTCTCTATCCCGATCGTGCACTTTTTCAAAACGCTTCATTGCCTGCGCTCGACTGGCGGGCGGTGAAAGATGGGCATTTCTTTTTGGGGCTCGTGGTGTGGTGTCTGGCGATTTTCGGGTTTTTTTTCGGACGGAGCCCTCTAAAAAAAGTCTGGCTTCTCTACTTTGCGCTCACGGCACTTTTTATCCTAGGGCCGCCAGGGGGCGTTCATCCCTTGCTTTACTGGCTCTACCCACCAGTGCGGCTGTTTCGCCATACTCAGTTCTGTATCCTTGCCAGTGAACTGGCGCTTCTTTACTTCTTCGTTCTAGGTTGCAATCGACTTTTTTCGAAGAGTTTGTGGCCTGAGATAAGTTCCCGTCGGTATTCCGCTCTTACTGTCATCTTAGGGATTGGTTTTTCCTTGGCCCTCTTCGAAGGATTGATTCTCCTACAAACGCCGAGAGAGCATTGGAAGGAGAGTGTTCTCATCTTTCTTCCCATTATTCTTGGAGCGGCCCTCTTTCGAAAGATATCCAAAGCCGGGATGTTCTTGGCCGTCCTTTTCGCGATTCTTGCGGCTCTCATCCTGCGCGCTCCCTCAAAAGCTTATTTCTTACAATATTGTGCCTATTCCTTTGGTTTCATTCTGGCGCTTGCCGGGTTTCATTTCACGAGAGTTCGCCCCCGAATTGCCGCTTCGGTTCTCTCGGCTCTTTTGGTAGGACACATCACCTTTGAGATGAGCCAGAGTCTAGATTTACATTTTCGCTATTTTATACGACTCCATCCCCATCCCTCTAGAGTGATGCCTCTTTCCATGGAGGCTGGCCCTTTGCAATTTCCCTCTGCGCGCGATCTCTACCCGATACAGGCGCCGATTCCTATGTGGAGTAAGGGAATGCAGCAGCTGGCCCTTTTGCATAGAAGGCCTTTTGTTTTTCAATCCAGCGTGAATGGGCCCTACATGTTTCGCGCAACTTTAAAGGGTAAGAGATGGGCGAGTGTGCTCCTTAATCGGCCTTACTTTGAGCTCATCCATTCAAACGTGCCCGCCGAGGCGATCGCTGCAATGACGGCATACAAGCGCGAAATTCTTCAATTCAAGAGTTCTGCCATCCCTCTCGAAGACTCGGAAATTCTCGGCTTCTTGGAGAAGTTGGGGCCGAAGGCTTCCCTAGAGCTTCTGAAAAATACCATTCTTATTTCGGGGGACGAGCCCCCTATTCCAAAATTCCACGAGGGTCAGGGAACAAACTTCACTTTCAATCCGGTTTCCTACACGCACAATCACATGGAAATCGATGTGCACGCTGATAGAGCTGGATTTCTGTACTGGGCGGACGGTTTCAACCCGTGGTGGAGTGCGAAGATGGACGGGAACGAGACGAGGCTCCTGCGCGCGAACTTCAATTTTAAGGCGGTGTATCTGCCGGCGGGAAATCATCGAGTCGAGTTCACCTTCTTTCCCCTTCCCTTTGTCATTGGGCTCTTCCTTTATTTCTCTGCCATCGTTGTTTCTCTTGGTCTGGCTACTTGGTTAGAATTCTTCCAGAGTGGTTCTCGCTTTCCCAAAAAAGCCATGGACTTCCTGCCGGAGGCACTGCCTGCATGAAAAAAGATCTTGCGGTAGAGATAAGCTTTTTTTTCATCACTCTTGCGATTTTGGTCTTTAACTTATGGAGTTTCCTCACCGGAAAAACGAGTTTTCTTCACGATAATCTTTACTGGGAAGTTCCTGTTTTTCATTATTTCGCCGAAAGTCTTTTGAACGGGTATCTCCCGCTCTGGAACCCATACGAACACGGGGGGGAGCCCTTTTATCCGATTCTTGGAGTGCCCCGCCTCTTTGATCCGACGGACCCCTTGACGGTGTGGATAGGCGGACATTTCACTCACAACTTGCTTTTGCTCACGCACTGGGCACGCTTCGCGAAAATTATCATTACCCTTCTTGGCGCATATTTCTGTATTCGCCCTTGGGTGAAGAGCCTCCCGGGTCGGGTGGCTTTTTTCCCGATTCTATTTCTATCGTATTACGCCATCGGGTCTTTTCGCCAGCAGGCGCATATTGCACTTTTTGCGGGAATTCCATGGGTGCTTTTTTACTTTCAGCGGATTATTTTTTTCGACGACAAAAGGCTCTTCAATTGGCTGGCTCTGGGTGCTTTTCTTGGGTTGAATTGGCAGTTCTATCACTTCGCTCCAATCTGGACTCTGTTTTTATTTATCGGGATCGGGCTTTTTTCGTTTTACCGGGAAGGGCTAAAACGGCTTTGGGATAAGCGCTTGGCTCTGACCGCTGGGATCTGTTTTGCGATGATGGGGCCCAGCATCTTTCTATATTTCACCCAGGATCGTTATGTTTTTCCTGCCCGTATGTTGCCGAAAGATTATCAAACGCGCACTCCACTTCGATCTCCCGATAATAACGAAGGGGGGCCGGAGAGTATCGTGTCTGGGGTGCGCATTCCTTACGCCGCCGCTTATTATTCCGGAACCGTGGGGAATACCGAATTTTTGCTGCAACCACTTATTCCCGATACCGCCTATTTTGTGGATCAAACTCTTAGCGTGAAGTGGCGTTTTTACGCGGATTGCAGCGCTTACATAGGAGTTTTGACTTGGGCGCTGGCGCTTTTGGGGCTTTTCTTAGATCGCGCGAACCCGGCTTGCCGAGTTTGGGGAACTTGTCTTTTTGGAATGGGCCTCCTTCTTTTAGGAAAGGGAGGGGCCATCCATCAGCTTTTTTATGGCATTTACCCTCCGATATCGGCGATTCGGCATACGCGAATGCTCATGCCCGTTGCGCTATTCCCACTTCTTCTTCTGGCGGCAAGAGGTTGGGAAGTGGGTCGGCTCTCTCTTTTTCCCAGTGTAAAAAGCATGTTCGGGGCGCTTGGCCTGGGTGGTGCTTTAATTTTTACCATGCGCGAGATGAATCAGGATTGGGCTTGGATTATTTTGATTCCGATGGGCGTAATCTTTTACGTCGTTTTCCGAAAGGACTCGGGAACTGATAAATTCTGGGCAGTTTTACTGGGAACGGGAGTTGCCGCGGGTGTGATGGCCCCCAACCATCTCATCTATTTTATTTTGGCCCAGATCTCTCTAGTCTTATTTCTGGGGTGGCAGTGGAGAAAATTGAGCCCTTGGTTTTTGGTTTTCTTTCTATTTTTCGATTACCACCACCATTTAAAAATGAACCGACCCCTATATGGAACAAGGGCCTCTCCCGTTGAGCACATGGGTATTCCCTTGGATGCCCAGAAACCCGTTTTTCCCGAGACACGAGTTCCGTATGTTTCGGATTGGATTAGTGATCCGCAGTCGATTAGGTATCTTTCCGTCATTTCTCGAATCCCCACCGCCTTCTCCACTCCCTTCGCCCACCCAAAGGAAATAGACACCTTTGAAAAAGCCTTGAAGGCAGAGAGGTGGAGCACCTTTCTTCTTCCCCGAACCTATTTCGATCTGATTCATTCCCCTGTTTCTGTCGAAAAGATGGCAAAGGCCTTTGCCATCGGAAGCTCAACATTGAAATTCAACGGGCCAAAGGGAAATAAGTGGAGCCGGGAGGTATTGGACTACAATCCCAATCACCTCACCGTTCGCGTAAAAACGGAACAGGATGGCAATCTTTTTTGGTCCGACGGATATGCTCCGGAATGGAGAGCCACGGTGGATGGAAAGGCGATTCCCGTCCAATTGGCATTGGGGCACTTCAAGGCGGTGGCCGTTCCGGCGGGGGAACACACTATCGAGTTCAAATTTGTTCCGGTATTCTATCTCCTGTCGCTTGCACTCTTTTACCTAGTGTTCTTTGGCTCTCTTCTTTGGGTCCCTTTCTTTGCCTTCGTGAAAGGTTTTAGCACCGTTCGCCTTCCCGAGCCGGTACCCGCATGACCTGCCCCTATTGCCATGGAACCAAGCAGGCGCTGCTTTTAGAAGGAATGAAGGACATCGAATACCATGGCCCAGGAACTTTCAATGTCGTGGGTTGCGAGGAGTGTGGCTTTCGCTATTTGGATCCTTTGCCACCCAGTTTTCGTCAGGTCTCGCGTTATCCCGCTAATTATTACACTCAGTCAGCTCGTCGAGAGAGCGGGCTACTTTCCTACTTTCTCTCGATTCGCTATTTTCTTCGATGGAGGCGGCTCAGGCGTTGGGTTTCTCCGCAAGCTAAGAGCATCTTGGAGATTGGTTGCGGGGATGGAGAGTTTTTGGATTATTTGAGTCGCCGCGTTTCTAATGATGTGAATTTAACTGGAGTGGATGCTTATCTCTCTTCCAGAAAGCGTACGGCGAGAGTCCACTGGCAAACGCAGTCGATCGATGAAGCGATTCTCCCGGAAGGCACCGATGTCATCATTCTTTATGACACCCTCGAACATTTGCCGGAAATAGCGAAGACTCTTCGACGGCTAGAAAGAACTCTTTCTCCCAACGGCGTTTTGGTGGGAACCATTCCTGTCTGGGATACTTTTTGGCATCGTCTTTTTCCCAAGCACTGGCATGGCTTGAGCGTGCCTAGGCATTTGAGTTTTTTCGAAAAAAAGAACCTCGAGCGAGTACTTGGGGATGCCGGTTTTACTCTGGTGGACACTTCCCCCACCTTAGATCCAGGCGATTTTTCGGTGACCCTCGCGAACTACATCTGTGATCGTTTCAATATAAAAACACCTCCCCGGCACACCTGGTTTTTTCTTCCTCTAACGCTTCTGGCGGCGTTCATCGAGGGGCTGCGACTCATGGCGAAAAAATCTGGTCAGATGGAATTTGTGGCCCGCCGGACCTAGGGGTAAAGTAGGGAAGCGTGAATAGTTACGGAACTTTTTCTGAGCGGGGCTATGAGATATTTTCTGCCACATTGCTCAGCCCATTGCGCGAACTAAGGCAGGGGCTATTCGAGCAAGTTCGTCGAATGGTTTCCTATCACGGAGAGTCGGAAGAAGAATTTTTTAACGGTTTTCATCGGTATGGTCTGACCGGAGCGGAGCTCAATAGGGTCCGCCTCGCGGCAGTAAATTATTTTACGCAGACGAAGGCCGCCAGAGAGATTTTTCGGGCGGTGGAAGAGCCTCTGGTAAGGCTTCTCGGGCCAGATATTGCGGTCCAGAAAACATGCAACGTCGTCGTGCAACAGCCGGGGGATACGGATCAGGCCCCCATTCACAGGGATGCACCTTCGAATTCTCATTTTGAGTTAATTGCTTGGATTCCCCTGGTGGATGTCTACAAGACGAAAGGGATGTTTGTTCTAAATCGCGAGCATTCTTCACGGGCACTCGCAAAGTTAAAACGGGGCGAGAGTTTTCAGGATTTTTGCGCCTATACCAAGGAGCACAGCGAGCCCATCGAAGTCTCATTCGGATCGGTCTGCTTGATTCAATCGGGCCTGGCTCACGGAGTGCCCTTAAATGAAGAATCGCAAACGCGTTGGTCCTTGAATGTACGGTTCAAGAATCTTTTCTCCCCCTATGGAGACAAGGGCCTGGGAGATTTTTTCGAGGTACTGCAGCTTTCCCCTCTTTCGAAAATAGCCTTCGAGTTTTCCCGGCAGGAGTTCGAGCCCTTTGAGCCTTAATCGCTATTATTCCATCCCGGACAAGGCCCTCGTGAAGCAGGTGCCCCAGCCCATGCAGCATCTTGTAAATGCCGAGATGGCTAAAGGCTTACGAGGCGAGATTGTTTATTACACGATGGAAGATCCCTTCACGTTGGGGACACAAGAAGTGCTGATTTCGAAAGTAAAAGAAAAACCTCGAGTCGAGGGGTTTATTTTCTTCACTCTGAACCAATTCTCTTACTCAGGTAGCCTTCATTACCGGCTGATGGAGTGGATTTTAGGGCAGGGTTATGAGCTTCATTTCGCCAGGGAAAGGCTTTCAATGAAGAATTCCGAAGAATTAAGGACCGCGTTCCCTCTTCTTTTCACCCAAGCCTATGTAGGGATCAGGGACAAGGCGCACAAATTCATCCAGGAGATCTTGCAGCCATGATTTCCGTCTTTGTTCCTGCTTTCAACGAAGAGGAGAACCTTCCCAAAACGTTGGATTGTATTTTAGCGGTAGCTCGGGAGCTTTCTCTCGAAGTGGAATGCCTGGTGGTCGACGATGGAAGCACGGACCGAACACCTGAGATTATTCGCCAATATGCTTTTCTACACGCCAACATCCGGGGAATATTTCACGCGACCAACCTGGGCATGGGAACCTCTTTTCGCGAGTCGTTGGGCCTTGCTCGATACGATCGCATCACGATGATTCCAGGCGATCATATTGTTTCACGCTCCACTATCCTTGATTTGTTCAAACTCTACGATAGAGCGGATGTGGTTCTTGCCTACACCGTGAACGTGGAGTACCGAAATCGCTTAAGAAGATCCATCTCGTCTTTTTACACCTGGCTTTGTAAAGTCACTTTCAACCTTCCTGTTCGGTACATTCATGCCACCCCCGTGTTTCCTGTTCATTACTTGCGCGAGCTGGATCTGAAGTGTGAGCGTTATAGTTTTCCCTCGGAAGCGACCATTAAATGTCTGAGAGGTGGGTGTAGTTACCTTGAGATTCCCGGTTATATGAACCCGGATGCCCGGCGATCTTCCGCCGTCAGGGTCCAAAATGCCTGGGAGGCTCTGACCCATTACCTTTTCCTCGTGTATGAGGTATTCGTGAAATGTCGAGCACGTTATCGGCAGGTTCCACGGAAGCAAATCTTCGGTACATCATCTTAAGATTACAGCGTTGAATGAAACGTCCGAGGCCGGTCGCAGTCTTCGAGTAAAGCGAATATTGAACCTCGATATGCTGTTTTTGCTTGGGGTCGTGGAAGAAGCGAAACCCGAACCGTTTTCGCGTCTCAAGTTTGTTAGGGTCAACTCGAAATCGATCTTTCGCAATCGTTTTGAAATCAAAGTGAAAATACTCCACGGGCTCTTTCGCCGTTTCGGTAATATTGCTCTTTCTTAGAATAAGAAATTGGAAGAGCTCCCCGAGATAGAGGCTCACGAGGGGGCTGAGCTTCCCCCGGATTCTTAGAACGGACTGTACTGCCTGGCGCAGCCACTGGCTCGTTGCTTCCAACTGCAGATAAAGAAGGGCCTTATGGATGAGGAGCTCGTTAATTCCCAGTTCCCCCTTCACGTATTTCTCCACCATTCCCGCGCTGAGCACCCGTTCCTTTGCTTCGACAGAAGAGGGAAAAAGATCTTCGGTGGTTTGCTTCACAAAGGATTCCACGATCGATCGGACAGCGAGAGGCTGAAGCTCAGGGTGACGAAAGAGATAAAGAAATACGTCAAAGGCCGGGACCTGGAGCATCTGCAACAGGGCGAAAACCTCTTCAAAAAGGGCGTTATTATAGAAGGTCTCAATAAGCAGGTTCATCTTGCGGCAGTCTACGTAGTCTGAAAAGGACAGGGAGCTCGAAGAAACAATTATCTCTTCAAATTCCGCAATGGGAGCAGCCTCTCCGAAGATCGTATAGGTTCCGGCGCATCCGGGGAGAACCCGGTGCATGGTTTGCAGGTCATATTGAGTTCTCGATTGGGGAGAGGCGAGCTCAGTTCCCAGTAGAACTACCGTCTGGTACATCCGCAAAGAGTTCACTTTTTTTTCAATACTGTAGCGGAGTGATTCGAAATGTTTTTCCCGCGTGTCGGCGGGAAGTCCCAAAATGATATCGGTGTAGGTGAGTGCCTCATCACTGAAGGAGTTCCCATAATCGATAAAACGAGAAAAGGAATCGCTAGAAATATTTCCACGTTTCACTGCCTTTAGCACTTCGGAATCGGAGGATTGAATGGCCGATCCGATCATCCAAGATCCTTGAAGAATTGAGGCCGCCTCGATCACTCTTTCGGGCTTATTCTTTCCCGCGGAGGCTTTTACTAGAATAGGCCATTCTCTTTCCTTCTGCAGTTCCGCGATTCTCCGGCAAGTCTCCAGATCATGGTCAAACATTCCGAAGTTGAGATCGGTCAGGATGATCTCATCACTGTGTTTCACGCGTTGGGCAATGTAGCGAAGCTCCTCTCGCGTTCTCTCCCCTTCGAAACGTCGAATCTTGCTCTTAAAGCTAGCCCCGTCAGCGCAAAAAGTGCAGCTAAAGGGGCATCCGCGAGTTGTCTCTATCATCGGGGCGAGCGGATTTTCAAAAAATGTATCAAGAAGACCGGACAGGTAGGGGGATGGGATAGCATTGATATCTTGAATCCGCTCGAGAGGACCACTCACGATTTCACGCTCCCATACATAGCAGGTATTCAATATGGCCTCGCCCCGCGATTTCAAATGGCGGATATTGAGATTGTGGTTTTCCAGAGCGCGAATCAAATGGACGAAACCAAGTTCTCCTTCCATTTCCACGTGAAAGTCGATGGCAGGATGAGACATTAGAAAAGCTTTCTTCGCGGTTGTCTCGATTGGAAAATTGGGGCCCCCGAATACCGTGACCACCTCTGGCCACCGGGCTTTTGTTTTTTCGGCGAAGCGATAGGCCATTTCAAAGTTCCAGCTAAAATTGGAGAAACAAAGAAACGCGGGCTTCCTTCTATGTAAGCTCTCATTGAGGTGCTGGGGAAACTTGAAAAGCTCGTATTCGTACCTGGGGCCCAGCTCTTTGAGCGCATAGCTTGCGACGAAACTGATCCCCAGCGGAAAAGTAGGCGCTACTACACCTTGCGAAGTATGAGTGAGATCGGCGAAGAAGAGGGAAGGTTTCATCGCCAGAGCGCATCCATTTTTTCACAGCCAAAGAAATTTCGCCACCCTTTAAAAAAGAGAGCGGAAAAGAGCAGGATCCCTCGTTTTGGAAAATAGCGGCCTTGATCTTCGTGAAGGCTTCCCATTCCGTGCAATCTTAAGACCCGCTCGCGAATCATCAGTTCTGGAGTGTAGTTAGACAGGCTTTCATTACGGTAGAGCGAAACGAGAATCCGCACCCGTCGTGCTGTTTCCGTGCAATTCCAAAGAAGAAAATAGAAAAGAGAAAAGAAAGAGGCCGTCAAGAAAATGAAAAGAGATTGGGAGGAGAATCCCGTCTGTATAAAGGCGAGCAGACTCCAAAGGGCTGCATTAATTGCGCTGATTAGCCCTGCAGATCGTTGCCGTGAGCGAGAGGGAAAATAGGCAGCGATTACGTGGAGAGAAAACGCCGTGGCAGGAGTAAGGAGTGTGAGAAAGGGGTTCATCCGGATCCCAAAGGTTGTCGAAGAACGCATCGAAATGTGTGGAAGAAACACCCAACTGCTTTACCGGTGCCCCTCAGTTTTTTGCCAGCCAAAAGCCCCTCCTCGCCCAAGTCTTGAACGCGGTCGTTCAAGAGATCTTCTTTGGCCAAT
>JAHFAF010000009.1:30273-43097 GCA_023250715.1 Pseudobdellovibrionaceae bacterium
TCTATTTCCGAAAGAGACATTCCCGGATTTTTTCGAAGAATCAGTAATATCTCAAACGAGGGACTTCGAACGCTCGCACACCCGAAGGTCATCACGTATACACAGCCAAAGCTTAGCACCAGCAGGAATGCAAAGGGATCTCGGCTGAGGAAATAAAGTAGAGCGGGGCCGCCCAGATAGATCGCCAAGAGAAGAGAAAACTCCCTCGTTATTGGGGTTTTCAACCATTGGCACATTAGCCAGAAAAGTCTTTGAAAAAAAATCAGTGCGACTCCCTGCAGAAGCGCATGCACAAAGGTTTCAGGGGAAACGATAGAGGGCACTAGTGTCTTTTATAGCCTACCTTGCTGTCTAACGCACGACGGGCTATTCTTACTTACCGCATCATGAAACGAGAAACAGCCATCGAGCTCAGTGTCGGTGCTTTGATTGTCTCGATTCTCTTGCTTAGCCTTCGAACTTTTCTTTTAGGGCGAACAAGTTTCCAGCACGATAACATTTTTTGGGAGTACCCGGTTTTCCACTTTTTTGCGGAGAGCCTTCTCAATGGACATCTTCCGCTGTGGAATCCCTTCGAACATGGAGGGGAGCCCTTCTACCCGCTCTTGGGCGCCGAGCGGCTTTTTGACCCCACCGATCCTCTTACGGTGTGGATGGGCAGCTATTTTACGCACAATACGCTGATTCTCGATCATTGGGCGCGGGTAATTAAGGTGCTTGTCACCGGATTAGGGATTTATCTTTGCGTTCGGCCCTGGGCAAAAACTCTCGCCGCTCGAGTGAGTCTCTTTCCCTTAATCTTTTTTTCCTATTACGCTATCGGATCTTTTAGAGAGCAGTCCTACTTGGCTCTTTTCGCCGGAGTTCCTTGGATTTTTCTTTTCCTTCAGCGAATTGTTTTTTTCGCGGATAGCCGTTGGCTCAATTGGATTGGACTTGGTGCATTCATCGGATTGAATTGGCAGTTCTATCACTTCACTTCGGTTTGGATTCTCCTTCTTGTCTTCGTATTGGCCTTGTCTCTCTTTTATCGTGAAGGTTTGCGAAACTTGATTCACCCGAGAATTTTCTTATCCCTAATTCTTTGTTTGGCGATGTTGGGACCCAATCTCTACCTTTTTTTCACGCAAAACCGGTATGTATTTCCCGTGCGGATGATCCCTTCCGATTATTCCCCGACGGCTACACCGGTAAAGGGGCCCATGAATAACGAGGGTGGCCCTGAAAATGTCGTCACTGCTTTGAAACTTCCCTACGCAATGGCAGCCTACTCGGGAACGACAGCGACGGTGGAGGATTTCATCCGCCCTCTCATCCCGGACTTCGCATTTGTGGTCGAGGGAAAAACGGATATTCGCTCCCGCTTCTACCACGATGGGAGCCCGTACTTAGGGATCGTTTCCTGGGGGCTTTGTCTTTTTGGGCTTTTATTCGATCCAAGAATCTGGTTTCGGAGAATTTGGGGCTTTTGTTTTCTTGGGGTTTCTCTTTTCATGATGGGTCGGGGCGGGGGCATTCATCCCCTGCTCTATCATCTCTACCCTCCTGTATCGATGCTTCGGCACACACTCATGTTGATGCCCATCGCTGTCTTTCCCATGCTCTTTCTCATCGTCAAGGGACTCGAGACGTCGAAGGTTTCTTGGAAGTTCGACGGAAAAGCCCTTCTCCTTGTTGCGTTGGGTTCCCTGACCCTTTCCTTGGTGGTCTCTACAATCGCCGAGGAGAACGATTGGAAAGTGTTGATTCCCACGGCCTTCCTTCTCTGGTGGCTAGATCGAGAGAGGACGTTTTGGGTCCTCTTCCTCTCCCCCATTGTTATTGCAGGTTATCTCGCTCCGAATCCTTTTGGTTTTGTTCTTTGGGCACTTCTTTCCTTTGCGGTGTTGTTTCTTTGGCAAACTCGAAGAGTCGGCGTGTGGCTGGTGGTTCTTTTTTTGATGGGCGATTTTTTGTGTCATTTACAACAAAGTCGTCGTCTCTATGGGGAAAGGGCGCCGGCAGTCAGTCTTCTCAAGATAGAGACGGAGGCAAGGCCATGGATCTTTCCTAAAACTCGTGGCTGGTTTGCCGTTGATTTCCCGCACGATTCACAAGCGATCCGGTACCTAGCCACGCTTTATCGAAAGCCCACCATCTTTTCGACATCCTATGCGCCCATGGAGATGAGTACGACATTCGAAAAGGCGCTTAAGCTACCTAGGTGGAATAGCTTTATTTTGCCTAAGAATTACTTCGATCTGATCCATTCCGATTATCCATTGGACAAAATGGAGCGGGCTTTCGCCGCCGGGAGCGAAATGCTTCGATTTGATTCCGGGCCTGAGAATCACTGGAGTTATCAAGTGGAGAAATATCATCCAGGATTCTTGCGGCTGGTTTTTCGGAGTGACCAGGCGGGATTTCTTTTTTGGTCCGATGGCTATGCTCCCGAATGGGAGGCGCGCATTGATGGATACTCTACCAAGGTCCTTCTTGCGGAGCGAGCCTTTAAGAGGGTAGCAGTGCCTGCGGGAGAACACGTGATCGAATTTGAGTTCCGGCCCACTTTGTTTCTCGTTCTCTGCGGGCTCTTTTACTTCACTTTTCTAGGATCGCTTGCCGCAATTGCCGTACAGGTCTTGTGGAAAGGCTATTGGATCTCAAAGTTTTTGAAGACCCGTTTGAGCTCTGCCTTGTCTTTCTCGACGTAAAAATTGATTAGAGTTGGAACTATTTTTCCGGGATCGTTTTTGAGATCCTCACGAATTCCAAATCCTTTGAAGTCGAAGAGTTCTTCATTCTGCTCGTTCTTGGGGATTTTATAGGCATTCTCAATTGCTTCCCCCACTTTCAGATAATTCGAAAGCGTTGTGATGCGGCCTTCCGTGTCCCAATCGAAGGTACCCTCCTTAGGATCGGTTACGTCATGGGAAAACAATTGTTTGTCCTTGAGCCTCGAGGAGAGGTGAATCGCGTGGGCAAACCTCCCCAAATCCATCCGGAACATTCCACCGAGTAGAATTCGGCTCGGAGATCCTTGAGAAAAAGTAATTTTGGAATCCCGGATTTCGGCACGTGCAACATTTGATCCGTCGCTCTTAACGTGCGTGTATTGGCCAACACCTTCCTTGAGGACGTATTTAATGTCGCCGCCTTCTTGAGTCATCGAAATCAAAGCACCTTTTTCGAAAGCGGAACCTTTCATGAGTACAATATTTCCGTTGAAGGAGACTGAGTAAAACTGGGCATCCTTAAGCATTCCGTTCTCGTACAGGGAAACTACTTCGGGGTATCCGTGTTCTCTCCAGGCTTTCCAATTTCCCCACGGGATTCCGTTCAAATATTCACGGTAGGTTTTCAACATTCCATTGGAATAATATTCCTTCCAGCGGTGATTCGGGACGACTCGGTGATTGGCGAGCTCGGTGAGACACCCCTCCACAAGATCCTTTTGATATAAGTAGCTGCCCTCGGGACATTCAATGGGGCTTAGGGCGTCCCAAGCCTTGGTGGTGCGGGTGGGGATGGCTTCTTCCTCGCTTTCAGCTTCCAAGGTCTTATTTTCTTGGCTTGGGGAGGGGCTTGGCGTGGCGTGGGAAGTGGGCGCCACTGCTGGGGGAGGGGTGACCCCGCAGGCACCCAGAATAAAAAACAAAGGTAGCAAAATAGAAGCAGAACGCATGAACACCTCAACTGGAAAACGCGGCGCAATATAAGAGATTTTCAAGGCAGGGATCAAGGGACATTTTGCGTCACTCAAAGGGGTTGTGTAAGATGAACAACTTGATTTCAACTTTTAGGAGAAACGATGAAAAGCTACATACTTAGCGCAATCATTTTGATGCTTAGTGGGACCGTCTTTGGAGGTGTCTGGACGGCGGATACCTCTCACTCTTTAGTGGGCTTCAAGGTAAAGCACATGATGCTTTCCAACACTAATGGCAAGTTTAACGATTTTTCGGCGACTTTGACCACGGACGACAAGGAAAAACTGATGGCCGTGGATACGACTATTCAGGCGAAGTCTCTCGATACCACCAATGAAAAGCGCGATGCGCATCTTCGTTCCGTGGATTTTTTCGATACGGAAAAATTCCCCACGATTACCTTCAGAACAAAAAAGATTACGGCCGTGAAAAAAGGCACTTTCAAGCTTGTGGGAGAGCTCACCATGCACGGGGTGACGAAGGAGCTTACGTTTGATGCCGACATGACGGATGCGATCAAAGATCCGACGGGCATGCAGCGAAGGGCCTTTTCCGCTTCAACAAAGATCAATCGCAAGGACTGGGGCTTGAGTTGGAACAAGACGTTGGATAACGGAGGCGTTGCCGTGGGCGATACCGTGGATGTGAATCTCGATCTTGAGTTTACTTCCGGCGCCAAGGCCGCCGCTCCGACGAAGTCCTAGCCCCTACGCACGAGGTTGCTTCGTCGCCTTTCGGCTCCTCGCAAGGTCAATCTGGATTTGCGAGGGCGTAGCCCGACGTGATTTCGACAATTCTAGCCGAGATCTTTTTCTTACTCTGCCCCTCCACGTGGGCGATCACGGGGAGGTAATTCTCTGTGTGGCCGAGCCAGGCCCCGGGAAATTTCCGCGCGGGTCTTTCCAGAATGGGCTCTACACTTTTTCCGATTTGAGAGCGTAGGAATTTTTCGTAGCGTTCGTCACTCATCCGTCTCAATAGTTCTGCACGTAGAGATATTTCCTTTCCGTCTACTTTTTCAATAAGTGTCTCGGCACGGGTTCCCTTCCGAACTGAGAAGGGAAAAACATGGAGTTTCGTCCAGAAAGATTGCTCCAAGAGTTGGACCGTTTTTGAAAACTCCTCTCTTGTCTCCCCCGGAAAACCCACAATGACGTCGACTCCGATGAAGGTGTCCGCGTATTGGGCTTCGATCTTTTTGGTTACTTCGACGAATTCCGAGGCTTTATAAATTCGGCGCATACCTTGAAGAACGGTGTCGCTTCCACTTTGAATAGCGATATGAAAATGCGGGCACAGCCGCTTTTCTTTTCCGAGCCATTCAATGAGCTCATCCGGAACTTCAAACGGATCCAAGGTGCTCACGCGAATTCTGGGCCCTGTCTTTTTGGCAAAAATGGCGCGAAGCAGAGCCATTAAATCCGTACCAAGGTCCCAGCCGTAGTGGGCGATGTGGATGCCAGTGAGCCCGACCTCTTCGAATCCTTCTTTTTCCGCTTGATCGATCTGTTTCAGGATTGTTTCGATGGAAAGGCTTCGGCTCCTGCCCCGCGCCTGCGGAATAATACAAAAGCTACAATTGAAATTGCATCCGTCTTGGATCTTTACGTTCGCACGAGCGTGTCGTGAGCCCGGAAAATCTTTCGGGAGAAAACCAAGAGGCGCTTCCACCTGATCGCGGGTGTCGGGGGATTCCTCGATGAGATCTAGAATGCGAAACTTATTTGCCGTGCCGACGACATAATCGATTTCAGGAAGGGCCAGTAGCTCTTCCTTTCCGACTTGAGCGTAACACCCGATGACCCCAATTCGAGCCAGGGGGTTCTTTCTTTTGTAGCGAGTGGCTTCCCAGCGGGCGTCTCGGTCGGCGTGCGCGGTAACGGTACAGCTATTGATCACGTAAGCGTCGGCACTCTTGTTTTCGTCGACAATCTCGTGCCCTCTGCGACGGGCTTCGAGAAAAAGGGCATCGGCCTCGAGGCTATTGGCCTTGCACCCAAAGTTTTTGAAGGCGATCTTCATGCGGGGTCCAAGGGAAGGGTCTCAATCCAGCCACCCCCGACTACTCTTGGGCCGTCATAGAGCACAAGCGCCTGTCCGGGTGTGATGGCTCGCTGCCGTTCATGAAACACGACTTCAATTCGGTTATCCAATAGTGGAAAAACATCGACCGGCGTTTCCTTCGCCCGGTACCGGATCTTAGCACTGAAATTAGCCGGCTGATCCAGATGGGGTGCATTCAGCCAGCTTAAATGGGAAACGGTACAGCGTTTTCTGAAAAGGACGGATTCTGGCCCCACGACAACGGCGTTCTTATCCTTCTCGATGGAGACCACGTAAAGGGGATCCTTCGAGGCAATTCCGATCCCCTTTCGCTGTCCAATAGTGAATTGATGTAATCCCGTGTGCTGGCCCACTTCGTTTCCCTGGACGTCTATGATGGGTCCGGCGTGCAGGAGTGAGGGTGGCACTTTCGTTTCGATGAAGTCCTTGTAGTTTCTCGCCTGAACGAAGCAGATCTCCTGGCTATCGGGCTTATTCGCCACATGGTCGAGGCCCAGTTTCGAAGCGAGGGCCCGCACGTGTTTCTTATCGAACATTCCGACGGGAAAAAGGCACTTAGCCAAATCCTGCTGCTTCATCGCGAAGAGAAAATAGGACTGATCTTTTTCGGGGTCTTCCCCCTTTAAAAGTTCGAATTCCTTGCTCTCGGGATTGTAGCGGGTGGAGGCATAGTGGCCAGTCGCAAGAAAATCCGCTCCTAGGTCCAAAGCCCAATCCATCAAACGCCGGAATTTTACTTTTTCATTGCAGCGAACGCAGGGATTTGGGGTACGTCCATTTAAGTACTCCTGGACGAAATCGTCGACGACAGCGGCGTCGAACTCCTCTTCCATATTGGTTACGTAAAAGGGAATCTCGAGTTTCTCGGCGACTTTCCGTGCGTCGGAAATGTCAGAGAGCGAACAGCAGGTGCCAAATTTATTCTCGACCGATTCCGCCATGTCGTGGAGTTGAAGCGATATTCCAATGACCTCATATCCCTGCTGCTTCAACCAGCCCGCCGCTACCGAGCTATCGACTCCTCCGCTCATTGCCACTACAACTTTCGCACCTTTTTTCGGCAGAATTTGGCTGGTGCTCAACATGAGCGTCTCCTCTCCTGGATTCGCTGAACAATCTCGATCAGGGTATCGGCAACAGAGTCCACAATCTCTTCTGTCGTCTCCGTTCCCCAGCTGAAACGTAAGCCTTCCTTGGCCTCTTCTCGGGGATAACCCATCGCGAGAAGGACGTGGCTGGGAGAAATCGATCCGGATGAACAGGCCGATCCGGCGGAGGCAGAGACGCCCGCGAGATCCAAGGCGCTCAGAAGAACATCCGCGGAGATGCCGGGAAAGCGAATCAAAGAAGTATTCGGAAGTCGCGAGAAGCCGCGGCAAAAGATCCTCGTTTCCAAGCGGGAGAGCAAGCGCTCCTCAAATCGGTCGCGCAGCCGAGAGAGGGACTCCGCCTTTCCAAGATCGATCTCGCGGCAAGCAGCACCAAAGCCTGCGATGCCAAGCGTGTTTTGCGTTCCGCCTCTTCTTTTAATTTCTTGGGATCCCCCAAAGTGGGTCGCGTGCAAGGAAAGCCCTTTTCCCACAAGAAGAGCTCCAATGCCTTTTGGGCCGTAGATCTTATGGGCGGAGATGGAAATCATATTTGCGCTATTAAAATGGGCGGCGGGAATTTTTCCCAGGGCCTGTACAGCGTCCGTATGGAACAAAACCCCACGTTTTTCACAGAGTTTGGCAATTTCTGGAATCGGGTAGAGAGCTCCTGTTTCATTGTTCGCGGCCATGAGCGAAACCAACGAGGGGTGAAACAGATCAAGCTCGTCTTCGAGTTTTTCCAAATCAATTTGCCCGTCGCGATCCGTGGCGAGATAGGCCACCTGCGAACCCTTCTTAGCCAGGTGCTTCGCGGTATCCAGAAGAGAGCTGTGCTCAATCCCCATGGTGAGAAGACGGAAGTCCTTGTTCTGGAGCTCGCTTCCCCAAAGGGCCAGTGTATTGGCCTCGCTGCCGCCCGAGGTAAATACCACCTGAGTGGGCGAAAGCCCAACTGCTTGGGCCACCCAACTGCGGGATTCCTCCATAAACTCATGGGCTTTTCTGCCAGGTTCGTGGATAGAAGAAGGGTTCGCCCAGAGCTTGCGAGAAAGCTGGATGCGCTCCCACACACCCTCTGAAATAGGGGTCGTCGCATTGTGATCGGCATAGAAACGGGTGGACGCCATAAGGGCGGCAGCGTAGCCGAAAAGGCCAAGATTGACCAGTATTTGGACAAAGTTTGCCCCTTGAGTTACCTTGCCCCAAATGTCCATACCGGAAGACATACGAGAGCGCCGCCGCCGCCGCCGGGAAAAGATCATCGTTGTCGTGATTGCGCTCTTTCTCGCAGTATTTACCGCGATTGAAGTTCATCTTTTAAGGCTTTCCGCGAAACTTCCTTTCGTAAACAGTATCTTCTTTTTCGGCCTGATGAATCTGAACATCGTGCTCATCATGCTCCTTCTGTTCCTGGTTTTCAGGAACGCCGTGAAGCTCATTTTAGATGAGAAAAAAGGGAGGCTAGGCTCACGCCTAAAGACACGCCTTGTAGTCTGTTTTACTCTCTTCGCGATTATTCCCACGGTTTTGCTTTTCTCTATTTCTGCTTTTTACATTAAAAATAGTTTCGATAAGTGGTTCAGTATCCGTGTGGGAGGAACTCTCCAGCGCAGCATCGAAGTGGTGAAGAACTATTACGAGAACACCGAGAAAAATGGTGCTCACTTCGCTCGTAAGATCGCGTTTGATTTGGAGGGAATTCCGCGTACTCCCACGGCGATGTCAAAGAAATTGCAGGAAGCTCGTCTGGCCTATGGTCTGGATGCCGTAGAGTTTTATGCCGATGCTTTTTCTCCTCGTGTTCTCTCTGTCCATCCGGATCGCTCGGAGGTGATCCCGACCGCTTCGCTCGAGACCTTGCAGCGTGCCTTGAACGGAACGAATGACTGCAAGGTTTTAAACATTGGTGCGGGTGAGCTCGTCCGTTGCGGAGCTTTTCTGGGAGTGGGAAAGGGGGTCCTTTTCGCGGATTATTTCATTCCGATGGGTTTGGCCGCACAGCTTTCGGAGATTCATCTCACTTATGAAGATTACAAGGCCGATAATCCCCTGAACTATCCTATTAAGTCGACCTACTTTGCGATTCTCTCGATGGTCACCCTCCTTATCCTGTTCTCGGCTTCCTGGACGGGGTTTTACGTGGCGAAACGTCTTACTGTTCCCCTGGAAGAGCTTTCTCGAGGAACGGAGCAAGTCGCGCAGGGAAATTTGGACTACGAAATTCCGGACTCTGGAAGCGACGAGCTTGCAAAGCTCATTACCTCGTTCAATCGCATGACGAAGGACTTGAAGCAGAAGAACGAAGAGATCAGCCACCGTCGCCGCCAGATTGAAGTACTTCTCGAAAGCGTCCAGTCCGGCGTTATCTCTCTCGATGAGAACGGGAGGATCTCAATGCTAAATCCGGCGGCTTCTCAGCTTTTGCAGGTTGAGACGCAGGACCTCATTGGCAAGCCTTATTGGGCAATTATTCCGGAAGAGCACCGATCGGAATTCCGGGACATTCTTTATGCTGTGTACGGAACAGCAAAGCCCATCCGACGTGAGCTTAGAATTCACACGGCTCGCAAGGAGTGGGTGACGTTGCTCGTAACCTTGAGTGTGTTGCGCGATGAAAGTAAACGGCAGATGGGCGTTGTTGCCGTGTTTGACGACGTGACCGAAATTCAGAAGATGGAGCGCATGATCGCTTGGAGAGAGGTCGCAAAGCGTATCGCGCACGAGATAAAAAACCCACTCACTCCCATTCAGCTTTCCGTGCAACGTCTGCGCAGGCGCTACCTGGACAAAATCGTCGATGACGGGACTTTCGGTGAGGCAACGAATATCATTTTGAAAGAGGTGGATGCACTGAAGACACTCGTGAACGAGTTTTCTTCCTTTGCGAGACTGCCTGAGATTCAGAAAAACCCCGATGACTTGAACGAAATCGCCTTGGAGGCGGTAAATCTGTTTCGGGCGGCTCACGAGAATATTCTTTTTGATCTTAATCTCACTGAGGGCTTGCCTCGACTCGAACTCGATCGTGCGCAATTGAAACGAGTTCTCATCAATCTTTTCGATAATGCCGTCGCCGCGATGGAGGGTAAGGGGCAGATTCTAGTCGAAACCGAGTGGGATAAGACATTGGGCCTTATCCGTTTAAAGGTGGCGGATGAAGGGTGTGGCGCCGGGGAAGAAGGCTACCAACAGTGGTTCGAGCCCTATTTTTCGACAAAGGAGAGCGGTACGGGACTTGGGCTCGCGATCGTTCAAAGAATAGTGGGTGATCATGGTGGCTTTGTACGTCTTTCGCCCAATGAGCCGAAAGGGACACGGTTTTCGATAGAGTTTCCGGAGAGTTTAATCACGGGTCATCGAGGCCAGACGGTGGCGGAACTGTCCACCTTGACGGTGGACCGAACTCCAGCGGAAATATAAGGACTTATGAAGCGGATCCTCCTCATAGATGACGAAGAGAACATTCTGAGCTCCTTGAAAGGTGTGCTCGAGGATGAAGGGGGCTTTCTCGTCGATACGGCGAAGTCGGGTGTTTTGGGGCTGGCGAAAATCAAGAAATTCGAGCCCGATGTGGTCCTTCTCGATATTTGGATGCCTGGGGATGATGGCATTAAGGTGCTGGAAAAGATCAAAAAACTCGCTCCGGCGGTGAAAGTCATCATGATGTCGGGGCATGGGACAGTGGAAACGGCGGTCAAGGCGATCAAGCTTGGTGCGTTCGACTTTCTAGAAAAGCCGCTTCACTTTGATAAGGTTCTCCTACTGCTCCAACACGCTATTGATCTCGAAGCCCTCGAGTCCGAGAACCTGGCGCTCAAAGAGGAGCTTCGCGAAGAGGAGGTCCTCATTGGTGAGAGTCCCGCGATGCAGAGGCTGAAAAAGTTGCTGCATGTCACCGCTCCTTCCAACGGCTGGGTTTTGGTGCAGGGCGAGAACGGAACTGGGAAAGAGCTAGTGGCTCGCGCCTTACACTGGGGAAGTCCTCGTTCGGGCTCTCGCTTTGTGGCTGTGAATTGCGCGGCCATTCCCGATGAGCTTATCGAGAGTGAACTTTTCGGACACGAAAGGGGCTCTTTCACCGGTGCGCACGAAAAAAAGATTGGTAAGTTTGAGCTCGCACACGGCGGGACTCTATTCCTGGATGAAGTGGGAGACATGGGGGGGAAGGTCCAGGCCAAGATTTTGAGAGCACTGCAAGAGTGCAGCATTCAGCGCGTGGGTGGTGATATTCCCATCGAGGTTGATATTCGGGTTATCGCGGCATCGAATAAAGATTTGAAAAAAGAGATCCGAGAGGGGAATTTCCGCGAGGATCTCTTCTACCGCCTCAATGTTATCCCCATTCAGGTGCCCTCTCTCAGGGATCGCCGTGAAGATATTCCCGCACTCGTCGAGCATTTCGTGAAGCGTTACTCGCGTGGGAAAAAACGACGGGTGGGAGCCGCGACGTTAAAGATTTTGCAGCATTATCCCTGGCCGGGAAATGTGCGTGAGTTGAAGAACTGGGTTGAGCGCGCGTGTATTTTGTCTCAGGACGACGTGATCGAAGGCTTCGAGTATCAAGTGCTCGAGGCAGATGATTTTTCGAATGTGGATGAAAAGAGCTTGCGCGGTGCGCGAGCGACGTTCGAGAAGCAGTTCATTTTGAAGATGCTTTCGGAGAATGGTGGTAATATCTCGAAAACAGCGCAGACCATAGGCGTCGAGCGCAGCCACTTGCATAAGAAAATGCGCAGTTACGGCATTAGAGAAGTTCCGCCAGGGGAAAATCAATGATTCAGCGTCGCAAGACCCGTGTGATTGACGTAGGGGGAGTAAAGATCGGGGGCGATAACCCGATTCGCGTCCAATCGATGACGACTCCGAAAACCGATGACGTCGCCGAGGTCGTGAAGCAGATCCACGATTTGGAAACGGCCGGTTGCGAAATTATTCGCGTGACGGTGAATAATCAAGAATCCGCCGATGCGCTCCCCGCGGTCTTGAAACAGATTCATATTCCCTTGATCGCCGATATTCATTTTGATTACAAGATGGCGCTGGAATCCCTTAAGCACAACGTGGCTTGTGTCCGGATCAACCCGGGCAACATTGGGGCAGAGTGGAAAACGGTTGATGTAGTGAAGGCCGCGCGAGACGCGGGAAAAGCCATTCGCATCGGTGTGAATGCCGGTTCGCTGGAAAAACCTTTACTCAAGAAGTATGGCCACCCCACTCCGGACGCTTTGGTGGAAAGCGCTCTGGCCAGCATCGAGCTTCTGGAGAAGCACAATTTTTTCAATTTCAAAGTCTCGATTAAGTCTTCTGACGTTATTTCGAATTACCAGGCTTATACGAAACTTTCGGCGAAGACGGATGCGCCTTTGCATTTAGGCGTGACCGAGGCTGGCACCAAAAACTACGGGACGGTGAAGTCCGCGGTAGGCATTGGCTCACTCCTCATGGCGGGTGTCGGCGATACTATCCGGGTATCCTTGAGCTGCGATCCCGTTGAGGAGGTGAAGGCCGGCGTTTACATTTTGAAATCTTTGGGACTCAAGAACGACGCGCCCGAGATCATTGCATGCCCCAGTTGTGGGCGTGCCGATATCGACGTCTACGCCTTGGCCGAAGAGGTCGAGCGTAGAGCTTTGGGTTTGAAGAAAAATATCAAAATCGCTGTGATGGGTTGCGTGGTAAATGGCCCCGGCGAATCGATGGAAGCTGACATTGGAATCGCCGGCGGTAAAGGCGAGGGCTTGGTCTATAAAAAGGGAAAAGCCATCAAGAAAGTGCCTGAGGGCGAGATGTTGCAGTATTTAATGCGCGAAATCGAAGCGATGTAGCGTGGTTCACGAGTATTCCGTTAGTGTAATTCTTCCGTGCTATAACGATGCGCCTCTCATTGTCGGAGCGATTCAGTCCGTTCTTGCTCAAACCTTTCCCGTTCGCGAAATTCTTGTGATTGACGACGGTTCTTCCGACAATACGAAAGATGTGA
>JAHFAF010000473.1 GCA_023250715.1 Pseudobdellovibrionaceae bacterium
CCTGGGACTCCCCACAGCACCCCTAGCAAGAACAATATCCGCACCATCGTGGCCTCCTGATTTTTACAGGAATATCAGGGTTGAAATTTGAGATCCAGTATTTTTACAAGTGTCTAAAATGTCGGCCCCCAAGGGGCGGGGCCATTAGGACATTAGGGGGCGACTTCGCTCGGAAGAAGATCAGGAATTGTTTTGTCGGAATCCAGATCGACTTCGGTGGATGCCCCGGTCGCCCACTCCCAGCTACATGTCTGCGGGCTACGTTTAGTTGCCTGCTAATTCACCGAGCAGCTCTCGTGAGTAAGTATCAGCGTATAAATGGCGAATCGGGTGACGACATCGTCGTTGGGGTGTTTCTCAAGTAAGCAGTCAGTTAGCTGAATCTCACCCGTACTTGGCGGCTGCACCTGTGTGCACTTGAGATCTCGTAATTCCGGAGTTCCCGTACTGAGCCTTCTGTATTCCACACTCGTGACTGTCGGAAACTTTCCATCGGTAGCTTTTTTCAAAGACACTCGAATCTTCCCCTCGTTAATGCGCATGATGGAGGGAAGAATTTTCGAAAGAGGAGATCCCAATCCACAGGAAGCAGAATCTGATGAAGAATATTCCTTCAACACCCAGGTACATTCCGCGGCTCCTGACTGGACTGCAGGCGATGACTGTGATGATTGGTAATAGTTATCCTCGTGGCCACCCAGTAATGCGTCTGGATCCATTCTGCATCCTGAAAAAATACTGACCAATATTGCAATGACTAAGAGTTCGATAAAGAATTTCATTTATTTCTCCTCAAATACGAGTGGTGAGTCCGACTTCCGCGATCCACATGCCGAGATTGCCGCGGACGGATCCGGTCAACCCGAATTGATTACTGGGATTTACTGAGATTCTCGCCCCGCCATGTAATGAACCAATGTTGCCGGGTGCAGCTGCCAACGTACTGCCGCCTACGATAAAGCCCAGCTCTAGAATATTGAGTGTCTCGGAGACGGGGATTCGAAAGGGAATGAGCTCTAGATCTAAACCCGCCATCCATTTGTAATCAAGCCCAGCTCCCCCATAGAGGTTCGCGGCGAGGCCTTGAGAAAAATTATAACCAAGGCCAACTAGAGCACCCCAGTGAGTGCTACGATAGGATCCTGTCGTCTCCGTCTGTCCGTTGTAGTACGTGTACGTGCGATTTCCATTAATGACAGGAACAGCTAGGGTCAACTTCCATGGGGACCTTTCGCGCTCGGGCCGAGTCAGAAAAGTGTGGAGCTGATTAGAGAGTTTCTCGGGCAAGGAGGGCTCTGAGGCCTGGGCGATGTCCGGTTTGGGGGAAGGCACTCCGTTGTTATTTTGGTTGTAATTATTAATCACTATGGGCGACTTGCCGTTCGCTGTGACGGCTTGGCCGCCTTGAGCGGCCGTGGGTGCCGGGGAATTTGCGACTTGAGGTTTTGATTCTTCTCCATCGCCTCCCTCTTCCTCTTCCTCACTAGACTGTTTTTGTGATTCTTGTTTCTTCCCCTTTTTGAAAAAGAAATTGTAGGTGTCGGAGTAGGCCGAGACCGACATGCCCATAATGAAAAGACATACTAGGGCGACCCACAGTTGCCAGATGTATCGTTGATTCATTCGTTCTTTCCTCCCGGCCAACCGTTTTGCAATGAGAGTGCCGGGCGGGTTAATGCATTGTCCTCGCACGGGTCTATGATTTTAGTTCTGCCAACTGCCATTTTTGTCAGACGGTTCTGTCAGCTATCAGCCGGTAAAGAGTCCTCTCTGAGACTCCGAGCTTTTGCGCCGCCAGAGTTCGGTTCCCCTGCGCTTTTTCCAATGTCCTTTCCACTAGCTCGGCGGTGAAATCCGCTTGAGCTTGCTTTAAATCCAAATAGTCCCAAGCCACGTCAAGCGGATGGGAAGTTCCCATTTCTAAATCTCTTATTTGAATCTCCGCTTCTTCGCAAAGGACGACGGCGCGTGAAACCACTTGTTCGAGCTCGCGAACGTTTCCGGGCCAGGAGTGGGATTTTAATCGTGCCATTGCCTCGGAAGAAAAACTTAGAGTACTTCCCATTCTCTGACCGAAAATGTTTGCTAGGAATGGGATGTCATCGGGCCGTTCTCGAAGCGGGGGCAAAGAAAGGGTCGCCCCGTTTAAGCGGTAAAAGAGATCCTCACGAAATTTTCCCTCTCGAACCAATTGCTCGATGTTGCGGTGGGTTGCGCAGACTAATCGAAAGTCTACCGGAACCTGTTTCTGAGATCCAATGGGTTCGACCGCCTTTTCCTGCAAAACGCGCAGGAGTTTCACTTGGAGCTCGAGCGGTAAGTCCCCAATCTCATCCAGAAAGAGAGTCCCGTGGTGCGCTTGCTGGAATTTCCCCGGAGTTTCTTGTGTGGCTCCCGTGAAGGCCCCTTTCGTGTGGCCGAATAAAGTCGACTCGATCAACGTGGCGGGAATGGCGCCACAATTTACGGCGACAAAGGGCCCTTTTGTTCGTTCGCTATGGTGGTGGATTTCTTTTGCAACGAGTTCCTTACCGGTGCCCGTCTCCCCGAATACAAGAATGTTTAGTGTACTTGGGCCAAGCTTCGCCACGCGATTCATCACATCTTTCACCGGGGACGTCTCGGTGAACTGCAAACGTTCCGAAAGGGGAACGGCCCGACGAGCTCTCTCGACCTCTTTTCTAGCGGCGAGTAAAAGGGTCGCTTGAGTTGCAAAGATTCTTAGCTCGGAAAGGATCGCTTTTTCGATCGAGTGTCCCGGCGTCTCTGTATAAAGGTAAACGCACCCAAAAATGTGATTGGGATTGCCCAAGGGAAGACAGGCGATGGAGAAGAGTCTCGCACCTATGAGAGACGCGTTTTGTTCCCAGGGGTGACCAATAAGACTCTCGACGTGGATTGCCTCTCTTTTTTCGACTGCATGAGCAAGCACCGTGTTGCTGATCAGATTTCTCCGGCGCTCCTCGGAGGGCTCGCCACCGAAAGCGGCCAATAGGTCCCATTTTCCGGGAGAGCTCAGCTCGGAAAGAATATAGCCGCCCTCCGCGCCTGCAGTTTCCACGAGTGACTCGAGTGTTCGGTGCATTAGGGCGGAAAAGGAATGTTTGCCCTCCCAGAAACTCGCAAGCTCCTCCAGGAGTTGCCAGCATTTTTTTAAGGAGGCTTTTTCCTCGGGCTCCGACGCGGTGAGGATCGCATCCAAATAGACCGCGGTCCCTTCTTTCCCTTCGATCCGATCGCAAGGGGAAAGAGGAAACCCGCGCGTGACC
>JAHFAF010000130.1 GCA_023250715.1 Pseudobdellovibrionaceae bacterium
CTCTGAATGCGATGGAGAACCGCGTTTACGATATTGAGATGGAAGAAGGCCCTCGAGTCGTTATTAAATTTTACCGACCGGGGCGCTGGAACCGGGAAACAATTCAGACCGAGCACGACTTTCTAAAAAACCTGGAAAAAAATGAGATTCCCGTCGTCTGTCCGCTCGCAGACGGGTCGGGAAAGACTCTGTTCGAGACGAATGGGGTTTTTTTCACGATTTTTCCGAAGCGCCCTGGCCGACTAGAGCCGGAATTGAAACCGGAACAACTAAAGCGCCTAGGAAGGTTTCTCGCAAGACTTCACAACGTCGGTGCCACCATGCCGGGCCAGCCCCGCACTAAGATCACGCCTCAAACGTTCGGACGCGATACTTTGCAATATTTGAAGGAAAAGAATTTGCTCCCCAATCACTTGGGTGCCCACTTTTCCACTTTGATCGATCAGATCTGCTCGATAGCCGAGCCATTTTTTGAAGGCGTTGAGTATATCCTGCTGCATGGTGACTGCCATGCGGGCAATATTCTTTGGAATGGCGACAATCCTTACTTCATCGACTTCGATGACATGCTCTACGCGCCGCCAGTGCAGGACATGTGGATGCTCACCGGTAGCGACGACGAGTACGGGCAGGAAATGCGGCGGATTCTTTTAACCGCTTACGAAGAGATCCGCGAGTTCGATGATTCCACTCTTAAACTCATCGAGCCCTTACGCGCGTTGCGCATGATCCAATTCACCGCCTGGATCGCAAAACGTTGGGAAGATGGCGCCTTTAAGCTCGCCTTCCCCACCTTCGGCACCGAACGCTACTGGCAAGAACAGGTCGAAGGCCTCGCCGGCCAACGCGAAAAAATCCTAAATTTAAGAACCTAAGCTAGATCTCCATACCGCGGGGTGCGTTTACTGAGCGCTGCCCTCTCTATAGTGAGAGAGGATGCAAAAAATCTCTTTCGTGCTTTTCGTGTTGGCGTCCACCGCTTTGGCCGATCTCGACGTGCTGAGCTACCACCTCCGGGGGCATTTCAATTGGGAAAAAAAACAGCTCGAGGCGACGGTCCGCATCGATTTCAATAGCACCGAAGCTAGCCTTAATCTCGACTCCAAAGTCACCCGGGTGAGCCAGGTGACTGACCAAAAGGGGCAGCAGCTCAAATTTACTTATGCATCCCCCAAACTCGAGATTCAACTTCCGGCCGCCGGGAGAAACCTAATTGAAATTGCGTATGAGGTAGAGAAAAACGGGGCGCTCCATGTTGTCCCTCACCGTAAAGGAGATCCCATCGAAGGCAGAGTGGCGTTCACTCTATCCGAGCCCGTGAGCGCCAAGGAATGGATGCCCTGCCATGATATCCCCGCCGATAGGGCCTACTTCTCGACGGAGTTCGCGTTGCCCAAGCAAGAGATGCTGATCTCAAACGGAGATTTGACCCTTGATACCGTGGCGGGCGATGTCCGTCTCATGAACTACCGGACGAGCTACACCATCCCTACCTATCTCATGGCGTTTGCCCTGGGTGATTTCGTAAGCGTTTCTCACGCGCATCAAAAAACGCCGGTTCGCGTTTATGCTCGGCCCGGTCTTCCCGTCGATTACGAAGGTGTTTTGAAGAACATCATCGAGCAGATGGCGACTTACGAAAGGCTTCTCGGCATTCCTTATCCCTTCGAAAAATATGCGCTCGTCATTTTACCCGAGCACCAAAGCGGAATGGAGCATGCGGGGATTACCTTTCAAGGTGAAATCAAAAGCACGCAAGGATTAATCGGGCACGATTACAGCCTTACGGCACATGAGCTCGCGCACCAATGGTTCGGTGATCTCGTAACGATCAAAGAATGGGACGACCTGTGGATCAAAGAAGGCATGGCCACACTCATGGCCGAGGAAGCGCAACGCCGATTCGAAGACAAGAACAAATCAGGAAGGCTCTTCGGATTGAATTTCACCGTAAATGAAGGCGAAGCAATTCGCGACCCTGAGCTCGCGCCCGACGACAAATACACCGAAGGCCCATACGGGCGATCCGCCTGGCTGCTTACGCAAATTCGCTCGATTATCGGTGAGAAGAGCTTCTGGGGAACTCTGCATGAGATGCTCACTCGCTATCGCTTTGAGGCGATCGGAACGGATGAATTCCTGGCCCTCTTTCCACTTTCGCCAGAACAACTAGCCAAAGCCCACGAAGCTCTCGCTGCGAAAAAATTGCCTTCGTGGTCGGATGCAGCCCTGGCAAAGCTCGAGGATCCGGAAGGGTCTCTTCTCACCCCCCTCGTCCCTCATTGGAAACTCGCCGATGGGAAAATCTCCGAGACGCCGACATTGGACTCTTTTCTCATCGCAGATCCGACAGACCTGCACCCCTTGACCCACTTCAAAGGGGAGGTAGCGCAACTCATCCCCCCTTCCGCTAGCCACCTGCCAGGACTCTTGGATCTGGGCGCGCAGGTTTCTTTACTTGCAATGGATTTGGAAGAAACCTCTTGGCCCCTTACGACCGATAGTTTTCTTTCCTTCTGGAATAAACTTCCCTCCGAACAGGCAAAATTTTCCGGCCTTAGACTCGCGTGCCGCATTTTCGCCGAAAAGGGCGAGAGCCACTGGGAACAGGTCGTCGAACAAGCGATGGCCGTTCCGCCACTTCTTGGATTTCCCGATTACGATCCGGAAGAAGCACTTTCGGGTTGCGGAAAAGCCTTGCCTGAGAGAATTTTCGCAAGCCAATGGAAAGAGATGGAGACGCATCCAACAAGCTCGTTGCTCAATGAAACAGAGCTTATCCTTCTCGCAAACTTTGCAACCTCACCCGAGCTTGCATTTAACACTTGGGGAAACCTGGCTTTAAATGGCGCGACGGTGAGAGCGAAGCGCTTGGGTGTCTTACAGCTCTCCAAACACTACCAAAGCATTGGAAAATACGCACCGCCCACCGAGGCCGAGAGACCTACGTGGACGGCCTTTTTCCAAAATATCGTCGATACAGTAGAGGTAGACGAGATCAAAGCAATCGCCCAGAAGGCTATCAAGCCCCCAACGTGGAAGCACGAAAAGCGGATGCCTTACTAATGCATTTGCGAGCGTAGCGAAGCAATCTCATAGACCTAGCGTTAACAATGAGATTGCTTCGGGCTAAAGCCCTCGCAATGACAGGGATTAGTTAAATTCTGTCGCGTTTCGCGCAGAATCTATCCTGAGGCCTTAAGCCGAAGGATCTCAACGCAGAAGTATGTGCCTACAAAACGAGATCCTTCACTTCGTTCAGGATAGTTTCTGTCGCGAACAATTGAAACGCGACAGAAACTAGTTACTCGACAATCCGCGCTGCTGGATCACCTTATCGAACTCTTCGATTGGAAATGCACCCTTTAGTGTGACTCCACCGATGACGAATCCAGGCGTGCCCTGAATGCCGAACTTATTGGCTTCGGCCATGTCGGCTGCAATGCGGTTCTTCACCTCATCGCCCTCCATGTCTTTTTTCATCTTCTCGACATTGGCGCCGACTTTTTTCGCTGTTGCATCGAGAAACTTATCCGCTTTGTCGCCGCTCAGTTCCTTTTGATTCGCGAAAACCTCATCGTGGAATTTATAGGCTTTCTCCGAACTCTGCATCGCAATAGCTTCAAAGCGTTTTGCGGCCGGCATCGCATTCGGATGGAAGGGCAAGGGAAGATTCTTGAAAACGAAAGACATCTTCGCGCCATATTTCTTTCTCAGCTCCTCCACCGTATTGGCACCACGCTGGCAGTAAGGACATTGAAAATCGGAGTACTCGACGAGTTGAATGGGTGCATTGCGATCGCCTCTAACAGCCCGATTCTCGGCAATCTCGGGCTTCTTCGGATTTTTAAGCTCTTCATCCCGTTGTTTTTTTTCTTCTGCAACCTGTTGTTCCTGCGCGGCCTTTCTCAACTCGGTCTGCGCCTTTTGAATCACCTGGGCGAATCGGGCAGGGTTCTTCTCCAAAACCTTGAAGACAGCGTCCTCGCTCACCGAACAACCCACCAACAAGAGAACAACGCTAAACGCGCCAATTAAACCTTTCATCCCGATTCCTTTCGTTCGAGTAGTCATAGGCGGCATTCTAGCTCAAAAGATTCCCATTCTCAAAAGGCCTCTTCCAGCATAAAAATAAGCCATGGACAATGCGTCGAATCGCCCTCTTAAGGGGGCCTTAATCGGGTACGGCTTTATTCAATCCAAGGGGCATGTTCCAGCCTATCTCCAGAGGAAAGATGTGGAGATTGTGGCGGTGGCCGACCTCTGCGAGGCCCGCCGGGGGGCGGCCCAAGAGATGTTGCCCGAGGCTAGGGTCTATACCGACCACGAAATCCTCTTTGAACAGGAAGAAGGGCTCGATTTCGTCGATATCGCCACCCCGCCCAGCGTCCATGCCGATATTGCCATGGCGGCACTGGGACGCGGTCTCCACGTTCTTTGTGAAAAACCTCTGACGACCGAGCCGGAAGACGCACTAGCTCTTCTGAAAGCCGCAAAGTCACACAAGCGAGTCCTATTCCCTTGTCACAATTACAAGCACGCCCCCGTCGTTAAAGCGATCCGCCAGGTCATTGAATCGGGAAAAATAGGCAAAGTACGATCGGTTACCCTCAATACGTTTCGCAATACCCACGCCAAGGGAGTCCCGGAGTGGAAAACCCATTGGCGCAGGGAGCACCGCCATAGCGGCGGCGGGATTGCCATGGACCATGGGAGTCACACTTTTTATCTCACCTTTGATTGGCTGAAGAGCTATCCGACGCGGGTTACCGCAAAAATGACCAATCTGGAGCCGGAAAAATATGACACGGAGGATAATTTCTCTGCTGTTTTAACTTTCCCAACGGGAATGGCGCATGTGCATCTCACCTGGACTGCGGGAGTGCGAAAAGTGATTTATACTATTCAAGGAGAGCGAGGCGCCATTACGGTTGATGACGACGAGATCCAGGTAGCCAGGATGCGGTCTACTGAGGGCCCGGATGTCGCTCAAGGGGCCATAGCCTGGGACGTCGAAAAATCTTCCATCTCCTCGGATTGGATGGATGCGAGTCACGTGCAGTGGTTCAGCTCTCTTTTCGATCAGTTTCGGGACGCGATTCACCGAGAAGACTTCGTGGGACGAGAGGCCAGAGAAGCTTATTTGTGCGTCCAGCTTATCGCCCACGCATATCGCTCCGCACAAGAAGGGTGTCGAGAGCTGACTTTACCTGGTGAAATTCCGGGGATTTAGCCTTAACACGCTGTTGCCAGGCCGAGGCGAGTAGCTTACAACTGTGATCTTATAAGTGTAGTTAAGCCATGCTAATGACTTACGATTATTTAAATTCCATCTTCCTCGTTGGCCTCCTCGCCTTCATTTTGGTGACCTATAGCCTCCGCCTTTTGCTTCGCGGGCGCACTCGCTACGACCGGGTAGACCGCCAAGGGGGCAGCGTACTTCTCGGAAAAGGGATGATGGAAATGGCTTATTGGAGCCTGCAGCCCTTGGCGCAATTGCTCATTCGTATTCACGTAACCCCAAACATGATTTCTTGGGCGTCCTTAGTGCTAGGTGGTTGTGCTGGCGTGGCCCTGGCTTATGGATATTTTGGTGGGGCAGCATTACTAGCCACAGCGTCCGCCTTCATGGACTCGCTCGACGGCATCGTGGCCCGGGAAACTGGGGTCGCTTCCGACGCAGGCGAAGTGCTGGATGCGGCCATCGATCGCTACGTGGAATTCTTTTTCTTAGGCGGGCTTGTCGTCTATTACCACGATGTTTTTGTTTTGCAGTTCATGTCCTTACTCGCCCTAGTGGGCTGCTTCATGGTGAGCTACTCGACGGCAAAAGCGGAAGCTCTGCACGTTCCGCCGCCACCGGGAATCATGCGGCGGCACGAGCGGGCCTTTTATTTGATTCTAGGAGCTGCCCTTTCTCCGATTGCGGTGCCCTCTTTTGAAGCGCACTTCAATTTACCGCTGCCCATTGGATTACCGATGGTCATTGCGGTCACGCTCGTCGCTATCTTGAGCAATATTGCGGCGATCGAAAGGCTCTACACCATCGCCCACGCCGTCCGATTACGCGAAATAGAGGCTCTGGAAGGCCGCGCACTCGCCGAAGAAGAGGCGCCAGCCGAAGAACTCCTCGAGGAAAACGAGGGACTTGCCCTCTCCGACCCGTGAACCTTATAAAGTTCCGATGGAAGTCCAACCAAAAAACCAAAAGCCAAACTTAAAGACCTCTATTCCAGGCCCGAAGAGCCAAGCGCTTCGAGCAAAGGAAGAAGACCATCTTGCCCCCGGGCTTCAGGGATTTGCCCTGATGGCGGGAATTGTCGCGGAAGAGGCCCGTGGAAGTACCGTTACCGATGTGGACGGGAATACCTTTCTCGACGTGATTGGCGGCATCGGCGTAAACGGCTTGGGCCACAGCCACCCGAAATTCGTCAAAGCAATTCAAGATCAGGTGCAAAAGATCTCGGTGGGTAGTTTTACTTCGCAAGCACGAGTAAAGCTCATGGATCAATTGGCCGAGCACAGGCCCGCAAAAGACGTGCATCGCACACAGCTCTATTCTTCGGGAGCGGAAGCGGTCGAATCCGCCCTTCGACTCGCGAAATGTTTCACGGGTAAATATGAGGTGGTGAGTTTCTGGGGTGCCTTTCACGGAAAGACCATGGGCACCCTTTCTCTCATGGGCTCCGATTTCAAAGATAAACTCGGGCCCATGGTCCCGGGAAGCCATCAGGTTCCCTATGCAAACTGCTATCGTTGCCCCTTCAAATTAAAACCGGAATCTTGTGCCATGGCCTGCGTCGATTTCATGCGAAGCCATTTGAAAGTCGCGGCTGCTGGAGAAATTGCGGCCGTGATTGTGGAGCCCATGCAAGGGACAGCGGGAAACGTGATCCCGCCGGATGACTTCTTGCCCGCGGTGAAAGAAGTGGCGAAAGAATTTGGCGCACTCTTAATCGTAGATGAAATGATCACGGGCTTTGGCCGCACGGGGAAATTCTGGGGTGCGGATCATTCTAGTGTTCAGCCCGACATTGTGACCCTGGGAAAACAATTCGGCGGTGGATATCCCATTAGCGCCGTCATGGCTCGAGAAGATGTGATTCACACTAAGCCCTGGGCGAACCCTTCGGGTTCCTCTTCAAGTTATGGAGGAAATCCCTTGGCGAGTGCTGCCGCCTCTACGGCGATTCAGATTATCGATGAGGAGGGCTTGGTAGAGAATTCCCGCAAAATGGGCGAGTACTTCCTGGGCAAGCTCATGGAGCTTAAAGATCGCTACCCCTTTATTGGCGATGTGCGCGGACGAGGGCTTTTCCTTGGAATTGAAATGGTTCGCAATAAAGAGACAAAGGAGCCCTTGCCCAAGGCGGTCTGCCAGAAGGTATTTGAGGCTTGTCTTCGAAGAGGCCTGCTCACGATGAGCTACACCTCAAGCTTCCGCTTACAGCCTTCCATGACAATTGATTCGGGGACATTAGATGAAGTCGTAAGAATCCTGAAAGAGGTCTACGACCTGATGGAAAAAGAACGCTGGTGGGAAAAATAGGCCCCTTCCCTCAAGGCTTCACGACGATAGGAGTGCAGTAGCAATTCTTCGTTCCCGGAGGAGCGTCCTTTGTCTTGCAAAGAAATGAATAGATCACTTTGAAACCACAACCCTCAGGGAGCTTGACGTCATCGCTGGTAAGACACTCATCTATCTTCGCGAGGGCCTCTGGAGTTTGACAAATGAGAGGCTTATCCGCCGCAGTCATAGTTCGATCGGCGGGGAAATTCACGGGCGGCATATTTGAGCCCGCGGGGCCCCGACAAACGCTAAATTTCGCGCGCCTAATATCCGTATCGCTGGGCCATATACAAACAGGAGTGTCTAGAACATCTGCGGGCGGGACCTCTGCAAATGGACCAGGAGGAGGAGGCACCTCTGGAAACTCGCATTCAATTACCGGGATCGGAATATCTAGCGTATCACTCCAATCCTTCACCGCCGTCACACCGATCAATTCATCCACACCTGGATCTAAGACGATTTTCACATCCTCAAGCTCCGCCTGCGCCTCAACGGCGGCTCGAGCTCCAAACCCTGCGATAGGCTTTCCGAGATACTGAATCTCTTCCACGGTTAGAGAGGGGTTGGGGTTTGGGCCTGTAATCGGTTCCGAAGTGGGAATTGATGTTGGAGCACTCGTGGGGGCAACCGTAGGCTCCGATGAAGGAGCCGACGTGGGGGCGCTCGTGGGTCCTGCAGTTGGTTCCGAAGTAGGTGCGCTTGTGGGAACAACGGTCGGCTCCGAAGTCGGTGCCGCTGTGGGTGCGCTTGTGGGAACAACGGTCGGCTCCGAAGTCGGTGCCACTGTAGGTGCGCTTGTAGGAGCAACTGTTGGTGCCGAGGTGGGAGCTGGTGTAGGAGTGCTCGTGGGAGTCGAACCTTCGACAGCAGCCGCCACCGTCATGTTCGCAACACAACTAGTACATAGTCCTTTGAAGGCCGCGGAAAAAATATCTTTCAAACTTTCCTGCTGGAGGAATTCACGCAGCTGATCCAGGGTAACCGGCTGTTCACTCAATACACTTTCATCCCCTAGCACGGAATTTCGTCCCTGAACGCCGAATCGTCCCACGCCCGAGGATCGAAATGGAGTGCCAACGGCCGTAACCATACGGGGGACGACTCCCTCTTGTGTAACCTGCAGCACTAGGGTCTGCTTAGTGATCTGGCCAGAATTGGAATCTTTGGAAACCTCGTCTGAGTCCCCCTTCGAACAACCCACGGTCGAAGAGATCAAAGTCGCAGCTACGAAAAGAGTAAGACCCTTGAGATAAGGATTCATCCTAAATAGGGATGAGACAAATCGATAGATAATAGACCAACCCGATCGAACCATTTTTGCCTACTTGAGTGAAGAGAATAGGAGACGAGAAGAGAGTCAACACACGCTCCCTACATTCTCCGTTAATATAGTTTAAATCATTCTCTTAATGGAATTATGGAGGCCCCTAAAGGCTTGAAACTAGACCTTTTATTGGACTAGTGAATCATTATCGAAGAGATACACGAGCAGTAGCTATCTATGCCCGCGGTAACACAGACCCTTTTCTCCTCGACCGCCCACTGAGGACATTCTTCCGTGGCGGACCCCGAGACGGAAAGGCAACCCAATGAAGGCTCCCGGCTCTCCTCGCAAATGGAATTCAAGGACGGAATAGGTAGCTCTCCTTTCCACGGACCTTTTATCGAAAGTCCGGCGCAAGAGAAAAAGGTTTCCCGGGCTTTCACCAAATCCTTGTCGCATTTGGAGGGCGAGGTTCCTAATGGAGAACAAGCTTCTTTGAAATGTTCGGGTAGAACATGTCTTAATGCGCGCATCAAAATACGGTAACCATTTGAAGGCTCAACCCCATCGATAAAGTGTATCTCCGCCTCAGGCCCGCTCCCCGGTATAAACGCGAAGGAATGACACTCCTCGGGAAATATTTTTTCGATGGAATTAGTCAAACTCTTTACTTCAGGAGTGTTCGATCCCGGCTTCATCGCCGCCCTGAAGATTGCCCGCAATCCTTCCGGAACTTGAATTTCCACCCCGTCTCCAGAAACCATAAAGACGAGAGTGGATGCGGCGCTCGAGGGTTCGGTTTTAGTCCCCATTATTTCATCGAGACAACTCGGCCAAGCAGCAAAAATTAAGAGGGAGAAAGCTGCGAGGAAAATTCGAGGCAACCGAGGCATGGACGCGTCCTTTCTAATGGGGATCGATTAAAATCAGCCTTCCCGTTTCAAGATCCAGAATCGTATTCTTTTCCAGAATGACCTCGGGAAGAATGGGATCCAACCCCAAATAACGAAACCGAAGCTCCGATTCTATCTTAGCTCTTAGTTCCAAACTAATGCCCAAAGCATTATTTTTTAGAATTTCCTGAACCGGGATTCCCGAGACATAATCCATGACGAGCGTTTTCCCCTGCATGGCTAGAATCCCTGGAGTAAGAAAACCCATTCGTGCCTTTCTTCGCAGCGCGTGGATATTTTCTTCTAGGAGTTGCTCCGTAAAAAAAACCTTGATGGAAACGACAGCTCCATCAGGCCCCTCCGCCTTGTAAACATCTCCCTCGCTACCCCACCCGAGCGACTGGATTACCTTATAGGAAACGCCTTTGACCTCTATTTTCTCAGGGGGTGGAATCCCCTCGCCATTTTCTTTCTTTCGAATAGCGAGATATTTTTGATGGGCTATCAAGAGTGCTGTCTTGTCCTCAGCCCCCAGCCAATCCTGAGCACGGCCCGCGACCATTCGACAAATGCTATCCCACCAATTGGCAGAGGAAGGGACCGGCCATAAGAATGCGAAGAGGAGGACTATCAGAAAAAAATTTTTCATCCAGGAGAGACGGCGCGAACAGTGTGGGGGCCGGGAACAATCTCCCCCTTCTTCTTGAGAAGATGATTCCAGGCCATGTCCGTCGAAAACGCGACCAGAATTGCGTACGCCGAGCCCCAAAGCACATCGAGCACATAGTGGTGATTCAAATAGACGGCCGAAAAACACATGAGGATGAAAAACGAAAGAGTAAAGACCCTTAGCGCTCCAAAGCGAAGCGCGTAGTAAAAACTCATCAACGGATAAGCGATGTGAAGCGAGGGAATCGCTCCATGCACATCCGCCGATTTTCCATACCAATTTGCGAAGACCGGAATACCAATCAATGCATCGAACCGCGCGCAACCTGCCAGGTTCGCAGGAATATCGGTGCGGGCGGGACCAAATCCATAAAGAGCCGCGTACCACGGAGGAGAGGCTGCATACCAAT
>JAHFAF010000131.1 GCA_023250715.1 Pseudobdellovibrionaceae bacterium
TCGCCTGATAGAGTGAATATGACATTTCGCGTAAATCAAAGGGAGTGAGACATGTGTCGCGAATTGAAAGTGTGGTATCATATGAATTAATCAAGTCACTTATGAGATCAAAGAAACGCGTCAAGTTTGGATTAGGATTCACCCTGATTGAGCTGGTCATGGTGATTCTATTGCTCTCCATCCTTGCTGCAGTAGCGATTCCGAACTTTCAAGACATGCGCATTGAAGCTCGAAACGCCGCTACTACAGGCGCCGTAGGTGGAATTCGGTCTGCTCTCGCCATCTCGCGCGCCACGATAGCGCTGCAGGAAGATACAACGGCGCCTATCTATCCGACGTTTACCGAACTGCAAGCCAATGTTTATATCGCCTCTCATCCTGTCCTCAGCGCGTTAGCGACGACGGACAGAAAGCGCATCATGGATGGAGCCTCGGGCATGCCGGTAAACCCATGGACACTGACCACCGTGCCCTTAAACCAACAGAACTCCGTTTGGGATTGCAGTACACTTACAAAGACACAGGTGCGGTCCACCGCTGGCGGCACCAATCTAGGGTGGTGCTACAATCAAACGAATGGTGATTTTTGGGCTAATTCCAGTCGGAATGGCGGCACAGCTCCTGCGACAGAGAATTCGTTCTAACCAATTTTTTTAGTTTTTTATGATGTCGTATAAGTAACATTATGTCTGCATTTGTGCCTAGGGAAGAGGGTGGTTAATAAAGATAAGGATTCCCTTGGGGGCACTCTTTGTGGGTGTCCATAGTAGAGATAAATGCTAGCTCCGCGACCACGTTCGATGGGCTATCTACGGAGTGCTGCTTCCATCCAAACTCAGAGAAGCTTAAGAGGCGTCCATCCACCTTGGCCAGCCGGCTAATATCGAACGAAGTGCCAGAGGCTTGCCACCAATGGGGAATTGCCATCGTCTTCTTGCAATCCTCTGGTATCCAATTGGCATGAGTAAGACGTCCTTTTAAGGAAAGCGATCCAGCGGAATAAAGGACGGCGCCTGAAAACTCGATCTGTTGACCATATCCACCGAGCCCATCGCCACCAGATACCTCAACGATCGGGAAGCCGGCTTCCTGACGGTGTTCATCGAAGTAAAAGGCGTGGGGGTTTGCGGTTGCTTCCGAGTAAGAGCCTCGTGAACCTAAAGTATTCGATGCGATCTGAGCCAAATGAAATGGATCGTGCACGTCATAGAGGGCCACCTTCACCCCTTGAAACCAGCTGAAGCTACCCATATCAGTCGCATCAAAACCCAATCCCATTAGGCGTTGTCCTTGCACTGGGTGAAGATAGGTCGAGAATCCCGGCACCTCGAGCTCACCTTGGAGTGTGGGATTCATCGGATCGTGCAAATTAATGGCGAACAAGGGATCCGTTTTCTCAAACGTTACGACATAAGCCATATCCCCCACGTAGCGCACCGCCCGAATATCCTCGTTCTTCCCAAAATTGGAGACCTTCGCTTTCTCTTCTAATTTTTCGCCATTCTCTTGGAGAACGGCGAGCTGGTTTCGATTACCTTCTTCATTGTAGGTGCTAGCGATCGCGATCGCTTTTTGCGCGGAAAATTCCTTCAGTGCCCAACGGTCCTTTACCTGCCCCTTTACAACCCCCACCGCCCGCAGCAGGAGATTGCCATCCGAAAGGCCCGTAACTTTTGCCAGGGCTGACATGGAGTCCCTCGCCCCGGGCCACCAAGAATTGTTTTTCACGACGTAAATTGAATCACTCGTCACATAGAGAAGGTCCGCAAGACCCATCAAACCTAATTCACTGGGGGAAGCATTGAGATCGGAAGTGGAAAGGCTAGAAATCCTGGAATAGCTGAAATCGAGGTCTCTAATCAGCGGAACGGAGACTCTGGAGCAGTCCACCCCTGCCACAGAGTCCCCTATTCCACCTTCTGAGATGTAGCCGGACGTCAAAAGGATAACCCGACCATTAAAAAGTCTTGCATCCACGTATTTGCCGGCAATCCCTCGCTCCGAGGTCAAGGACGGAAGTTCCGTGGCGGAACGGATTGCATACGAGCGAACGAGTACTCTTTCGGAGTAGTCTTCGATGACTTTCCCCAAGGCGATGAGTTTGTCCCCATCTGTAAACATTTCTATCTTTTTCCAAGAACCAAGCTCCAGATTTCCCACGATTCCAAGTGTTGCTCGATTCATTACAGTGATTCGATTTCCATGGCTAAAATAGATCTGCTTACTTCCCACTCGCAACCGGTCCGGCTCGTCGACTGAGCCTTCTTGAATATTCAAGCTGGAATTATCCTCGGAGGCCCCCTGTATCTCCATCGCAAGTGGCGTGCGGTCCGTTGAGGAAAAAGCGTCCTCATACTCCGCCCTCACCTCACGGACGTAACTCTCAATTTCTCCACAGCTATTAAACATCTCGACCGCGAGATGCATGCGGGAGGCGATTGAATGATCCCTCTCCGAGCAGGAGACGAGGAGAATAAAACTCAAAAGCCAAGCGATCCTTATCAGCGTCTTCATGTTTCCAAGAGTAACTCTGCCGGCGATGGTATAAACACTGACAAAAGTGGCGAGAAAGCCTACTCTCTGGCAGGCGGAAAGCGATAACGGCAAGCGGAGCTGGCACCGAAGCGAGCAATTTGCCCATCTTCCACTGCGGCTTGCAGAAGCCTTAGCGTAGTACGACTCGAGGTTTTGAGCACCTTTTGGGCATGGGCGGCGGAAAAAAACTCTTCTCCCCACTTCCATCTTAGGATTTTAAGGCGAGCATCGAGAAGCGACTCAGCCGGAAGGTGCCTAGGAAGCAAGACCCCGCATCCGGCTGCCGATGATAAGTAATAACTTCCCGACCTCTCCTCAATCTCTAAGGGCACTCTCTTCTGCCGAAACCAAACACGCAGTCTTCTCACCGCCTGATGCACCCGCATGGGAGAACTTATGGGGTTAAAAAATTCTTCCGGATAAATCAACGCATGTAGGGCCCCCATCCGCTGAGGACGATAAAAATCAGAGGTAAGTGCAGAGAGTGTTCGAAAGAGCAATTGGCCGGGCTTGAGTTTTCGCTCCTTACCATACGGCTCCCAATGCTTCCCACCCGCCTTTGGGCCCAATTGCCAGAGGTAACTCTCAGGTACCGTGAGGGGACGGCTGAATTCTAGAAAGATGCGCTTTCGGTACGATTCAAATGGAGTCCCAAAGTAAACATGGAGCAAGAGTTTCTCATTTCCGGTTGCGCATGCTTGAAAGAGATCACACTCTCTTAAGGTCTCCCAATGGCCCGCCCTAAGAGCTATTTTTCGAACTCTATTCAAATCCTTTAGCTCCCTTTTCCCGGGTCGTTTCATCAGGGCAAGCACTGCCCGCCATTTCAAGACAAAAAGCTCGTCGACAGCCCCCTGATCCTTCAGTAGCGAGGCCGCTTCGTTGATAAACTTCTCAGCCGGTCGCCATTTCTTTTGCAAGAGTGCAACCTGAGCGGAGAGCTCAAGGCAGTTTGCAAAGAGTAAGGTGTACCCCTTCTCCAACGCCTGCTTGCGTGTCACTTCCAAAATCTCTTCCGTGTCCTTGAGATACCGTCCATCCAACAGAGCGGCAGCGAGATTCACCTGTCCCACAATGCGCTGGTATTCATCCCCCCTCACCTCTTTTAGATAGCACTGTAAAGCGGGAACGGCTTCGATGCTTCTCCATTGAGTAAAAAGGCCATGGGAGCGGTAGAGAAAGGCCTGTGGGTTTTTCCTCGCATCTATGTTTTGCAATAGTTTCAAAGCCTCATTACTTGCCCCGACACGAATGAGGCACCCCGCGTACTCCACAATTTCCGCATCCGTTGCTCGCTTGGGTGAACGAGGCGGTGGGCGGACAATAGGGTTCAAAAGTCGTACCCCGAGCTCCGGCATCCCCGCGCGACGCGCTTGGCTCGCAAGAGCTGATAAGACCTCCCTCGGGGGTTTCCCCTGGGAAATCGCCTTTAGCTCGGCTTGAGCGGCTTTTCCCGCCCCCTTTCGAATGAGTTCTTCTATTCTTTTGAGTGTTTCGTTGTGCACTGGAAGTATCCGCTCTCGCCAATTATGTCAGTATCGGCAGGAAAGGGGAAACCCTATAATAGGAATCAGTCGCCATGAAACCCTTGAACTCCATTTTATTCGCTTTTCTTTTACTGATATCCGCGTGCACTTGCGGGAACGGGGATGGCTACGGTACCCACTGTAAATTCAAGGCAAACGCCCCCAATAGGGCTCACCCGGACGCATCTGGAACCATCAACGAAGAGTTTTACCGCTTAGAACCCGGCTTCATCTGCATGGATTCATCGACAGGGCTCCCTCTTGAGTCTTACAAGGATAAGATTACCTATATTGATGGCAAATTTACTTCGCTCGGGACGCTTTGCCAGTATCGGGAGATGGAATTGGATTCATCGCTTGTGCAAACATCAGGCGCGCTCAATCTATTGGGCTATAAGGACGGGATTTACGTCAAAAGTGTGGGTGTTCCTGCTCTTTCCGGGACTGGGGCCTACCCTGAGCTGTGGTGTTATCAAGAGAACTCAAGTCACGAAGCGGCGGTCTTCCGCCTTTTTTCGAACGCAACCTTCACCGGGAAATTTTCTTTAGAGAATTCTTTCCAAAGCGCGCTGACTCTCACTCTGGACGGCAATATTAGGAAATACGAGTCGACGGGCGGATCCCTCTCCGTGGACAGGAGCTCGACTTCCGCTCCAGTTGAGGAAAGATACACCGGAGAGATTAATGGCCAGACTGCTCACTGCCGCTTGAACCTTCCTTAACGTCCTAATCTCAAAATGAGATCCATCGGTAGCATGGGAAACGCGTAGCGAAGCCCAGGGGAAGTGACGACCTGCTTGTCGGCCTCATCCCGGCAGCTTCCGTTTCCATTCGTGTCATCGCAGACCATCACTTGGATTTCATCCGTCTCGTTCTCGCAAGAGCGAGCGATGTCATTCGATCGTAAGACAAGATCCCACCGGTATTGCGGAGAAGAGAGATCAAACGTCTTTAAATCGACGCTTTTGATCACTTTTTTATCGGTTTCGAGAGTGAAAATGGGTTTTTTAGCGGTCTTAAGCACCTCGAGACCCCGAAATTTCACGCGAAGACTATCTTCGGAGAAAGGCGGGCATTTGGCGTTTGCGGCGATGGCTAGAAAAATAGAAACAATAGCTAGATTTCTCATCGAACACCTTCCTTAGTTGAGTCCATAAAACCTTCAAGGCCCGGATCAGTTGTCTGATCCGGGCCTCACGAAGGGAGCGACTTTGGCCGCGAGCAGTGGCCAAGGTCACCACGGAAAAAGTTTACCTACTGCGACACCAGCGTATTGAACCAAACATCGATCATCAGTCGAGAGACAGTGGTGCCATCGACAACCTCGTGAAACGTAGAGCGTTGTCGAGTCTGATTTCCAAAGGGGTCTACTTCCATCATGGATATGTAGCTCAAGTTGAGACTATTCACCTTGGCCGAGCGAAGCGTGAGAATTTCCCCCTTCTCGGACTTTCCGTTGTGGTTCAAATCCACCCAGAGTCTCAAATCACTCCAAGTTTTATCTCGGGAGTCGAGGAACCCGTCACCATTCGAATCGAGTTCTTTTAGTGCCTCGAACCCGTTGGCGGCCCGCTGACCGTTCTTTAATCGAGTGGCGGAGCCGAAAAGCTCGGCACCGCTATCGACACGCCCATTGTGATTCACGTCTCTGACGACAAAGGCATCGTCATTGCCCGCGACCCAGCCCGTCTGCACTTTCTGGCCCGAATCATTTAAATCGAATTGCACGCCGTTTTCAGGGCCGCTGAGCTGAATGCCATCCCCCTTCAGATCGAGGACAACGGGGCTATATTGTTTTTCGCAGAGATCCGCATCCGTGGCCAAAGTGAGGTTGCGGCCGTTCCACACATCTAATGTCATGGAGTTGGGCACCCGATCCGCGAGGAACGAGACATCCGTCACGGAGAGAGTATTTTGCGAAGTCTCGTCGCTGCATTTCCCATCATTGTTGTGATCCTCGCACACTTTCACCGTCACCATGGCGTTGCGCCATTCTCTCGGGTAGGCCTGCTTCAGGGCTGCGACGCTAAAATTCAATGACGTGCTATAACGTCCCTGAAAAAGATCCACCTCGTTCAGTTTTTTCGCATAAAGAGGTACGTGCAACGTCTGATCGCTTGCGTGATCGTGATAGTCGTAGTTGTAACCCGCGTAGGCATATTGAGGTGCCGAAGAACAGCTGTGGCTCTGCTCCGGATAGATCGTCGCTTCCACGCTTACGATTGGGTTCACAGCATCCTCAAAGAAGAGATAGTTCGTCCCACTTCTTCGGACCGAGCACACGCGCGAAAGCGTAACCTTAGTTCCCGACTGGCTGCAGTTGCAGCTCTGGCAGGTATGTCCGTTGTCTGCCGTGCCAGGGGTCGGCGGGTAGTGAACTGCTCCGCCACTGGTGCTACCACCGTGATTTGATCCCCCCGTAGCAGAACCTCCTCCATTAGAAGGAGGCACAGGCGTAGGCGTTGGCACGGATGGAGTTGTGTGATTTCCCGCGATGATGGTCTTAAGTTTTTCCGCAATGTCTTTTAGGACCTCGATAAAAGTTTTCGGCTTAGAATTTCCTCCGTCGTTCGAAGGCGTGCCACCGCCATTGGGGAGATGCCCGCCATCGGCAACTCCGCCGGAGCTTCCGGGGTGACCCGGGGAGGTTCCAGCGCCATCATTAACGGGAGGGTTCCCGGGCGGCTGAGAATCTTGCCCATTGCCGACTCCGTTGTTCCCTTGATTGCTCGATCCCCCCGTAGAGCTCCCAGATCCCGAGCTGCTTCCACTTCCTGGGGAAGTTCCTCCTCCGTCATTTCCCGGAGTAGCCCCCGGTGGATTCGTATGGCCAGAATCATTTCCAGTCGTGGAGCCGCCGCCATTATTGACTGCGCCGCCATCATTACCGGACGGAGGCGTGTTTGAAGAGGTCCCACCGCCGGGGGTGTTAGAAGCAACATCTCCCCCTGAGCTTCCTCCCGTCGCTGGAGTGTCAGAGCCGGGGTTAGAAGCGGAACCTGAACCCGGATTTGTCGCAGTGCTGCCCCCGTCATTTCCAGGTTGCGTTCCCCCTGCCGGAACCGATCCCGTGTCATTTCCATTGGGAGTGCCACTTCCATTCGCAATGCTCCCGCCATCATTTCCAGACGGGGGTGTATTCGACGAAGGGCCCGAATTTCCATCATTTGGATTGCTGGCAGATCCGCCAGATCCACTCGACCCGCTCGAACCGTTCGAAGCCGTACCCGATCCCGTACTCGAACCGGAATTACCATCGGGTGTGCTGGAGCCGGTGCCATTCGATCCGGGGATCGTGTTCCCGCCGTCGTTGCCATTATTTGATCCGCCGTTAGCAACACTGCCGCCATCATTTCCCGAGGGCTGGGTGCTTGGCGCGGGATTATTTCCCCCCGCATCGGTCCCGGACGGAGGGGTGTTGGAAGATGTTCCGCTTGAAGATCCCGAGGAAGAGGAATCCGATCCCGTTCCGTTACTTGCAGTTGTCCCAGAATTGCCTCCGGAATTAGAGCCGCCCCCGTTAGGGTCGGTTGGATTTGCTCCACCCGTACTTGGAGGGATCACGCCCCCTCCATCATTTCCAGTTCCGCTTCCACCGTTTGCAATCGATCCGGTGTCATTGCCGGAGGGAGGAGTCGTGGTGCTGCCATTAGAAGCCGAGCCGGCCGAAGATCCGCTTCCCGATCCAGATGTAGAGCCTGGGCTCGATCCAGTCGAGCTGCTCCCGCTCCCGGATGGCGTAGAATTTGATGAGGAGCCACCCGTCGATCCGGAAGAGCTACCTCCAGAAGATGTTCCGCTGCTAGATCCTCCGCTCGTAGAACCCGATCCGGGTGCGGGGATAGCGCCGCCGTCATTATTTCCATTCGTCCCGGCAGGTCCGCCGATCGTTCCGGTTTCTCCGCCCGTGACAGCTTCCCTATTTTGAGTTTGCGCCGCGATGGGGGCAGCGGCTTCTCCGGGGAAGAAGGAGCTCGAAGCGAGGACGGCTTCGTCTGAACTTACTTTAACTACGTCTACTTGTTTCTTGGCACACGCGTCCAATAGGAATAGGCAGGACGCGACAACAATCCATTGTCGAAATGATTTGAATTCCATAAACCCTCCACGATACCCACACTAAAGAGATCCTTAACAAGATCCTTCGGCTACGCCTCTGGATAATTTTTGCTTATCTATTACAGCAAAAATTAGTTCGTTTTTTGAACGTAAGTCACCTCAACGATAGCTCCGTTCTTGGGGACTGCCCCGGTGAAAAGAATTGAATTGTCCTCCGGGAAATACATGTAGTTCTCAGGAGTGAATGGAACGAGTTCTTGATTCACCCACACGTTGATTCCCGATCCGCTAGCCTCGCTGCTTAGCTTAAAGCGCACGCCGCGATCCGCGATGATCTTCGCGATGTTCTCGTAGCTCTCTTGTAAATCGGAATTACAAATGCTTCCGCTTTTGGAAATACCACCCAGTTCATCGGCAAGGGCCATGTACCGGCCTCCAAGACTTGCGACATCGCAAAGGGCGGAGTCCACACCGACAATGGGAAATACAAACGTGTCGGTATTTTCAGCCTTCTTCACTTCCTTGAAATAATCGATATAGCGCGACGTAGGCCAAGGCTTCCAAGTCGTGTTATTTTCAGGTTCCACGCCAAAGCAATCGTCCTTACAGGACCAGTCCTCTTCATCGGTGAGAAAGATCACGATTAAAGGCACCCCTTCGCGGGAGAATTCCGCTTTATGCTGAAAGACTCCCTGATAAGCGGACTCAAGCCCTTGCTCCCAGAAACTCGTAGGAGAGTCTTGGATGTTGTTGATGATGTCGGCCATGTCGGCCACGGGATCAGCGCTCTCAGCGCTTTTTACCACCTTCATGCCCGACGGAGAGGCGACGAGACTTCCGGCTTCCGTAAAAAAATCAGTCGTGACGACCGCCATTTGGAAATCGATCGCCTTTCTACTATTTAGGATGTTCATGAAAGACTGCATGTGGTCCTTCACGAAATCACGCCGAGGCTTCATGGAGCCCGAGTTGTCGAACACCCACAGAAAATCGTACTTATGATCGTCGTAGGCCTGAAAGAAGACATCACTTCGCAATACATTTGCGTAGAAGGAGTCCTCTTGCCGGCAATGGGGGAGAACGAAAACCAACGCCACCAAAGCAAGTCTACAAAAAATTTTGTTTCGTCCCATGGCTCGCTCCTCAGGTCTGCTACGTTTTGCCCCCCGGCACGGCCCTTCACTTCCGTACCGCAGAGCATTCACTACCCACCACCATGGTACATCGCATCATCAAGCGCTTGCCGAAGGTTGTCGAAAAGATAGGGAAGGAGCCCGCGGAAAGTGGTGAAAAGCGTTCTCGAATTAGGGACTATTAAATTATCCTCAACACAGTCGACACATTTTTAGTTCATGAATTTATTACGTTTTTTAAGTTTTTTGCGAGGACGACGTCTTTGACCGCCGAGTGTGAAAGACCCTACAATCTCAAGTGAACGCACAGCATCAACAAGAGGAGTCTCTTATGCGCAGCCCCTCGCACTTGGATTCAAAGGTCCGTTTCAAGCCCGAAGGCCGAAGGCTTCGCGTCTTTCAACGCGCTCAACTGGACGGTCGCGTGCTCGTTCACGATGATACGCAATTATTTATCGCGCCTTTGGAGAACATCAGCGCGGGCGGGTTATTCATTGACCAGTTGATGAATATTCCCACCGGTAAAACTGTTCGCGTCGTTGTGAAGAGCTCCAAATTCGGGGCTCCTATTCAAGCGACGGGAACTGTTGTCCGCGTCGAAAGAGACGATCGCAAGGGGCTCGCAATTGAGTTCACTTCGATCTCCAGTCGATCGCGGGAACAGATTCAAAACTGCGTCTTTGAGAACCGAATGGAAAAGGTTCTAAAAGTCGCCTGATCATGGGTGGGTTATGAGAGTTCCTTGGCTTTTGCTCTCGTTCTTATTGTTTTGGTCCAGCGTCGGTGCCGCGGATAGTATCCGCAACCGGATCAAGATCCATAAGAAAAGTCACCTCTCACGTACCAGCCCCGACGGCTCGGATGAATTCAATTCAGAGAAAGTAGATCTTCTTGCCTCTAAACGCCGCAGCCTCATTCTAGACATCAAGCGTTTCCTTCGTGAGGCCAGAGATGAACAGCAAAAGGCTGAGCTCAATCTGCGGTTGGGCGGCCTCTATATGGAGGACTATTACGGCAACCTCGCCAAAGCCCAACTCACCTTTGAACAACAGCAAGCCGCCTACACCAAGGATAAGAAAAGCAAACGGCAACCGAAGTTCGACAACACCGAAGCACTGACTTCTCTCGATAAAGCACGGGCGATTTACCGGGATTTAATCTCGCGCTATCCCTCGCACCCTCGGCGAGATGAAATGCTCTATTTTCTTGCCATTGCCTCTCTCGATCGCGGGAAGGTGTCCGAAGGGATGGATTATTTTCAAAAATTAACTTCTCAAACTCCGAACTCCCGCTATACCAACGATGCCTTGGTGCAGCTGGGAGATTATTATTTCGATAACAATAAGTTCCCCGTCGCCGAAGGGTTTTACGACAAACTCATTCAAAGAAAATATAAACCGCTTCTTCCTTATGCTGTTTATAAAAAGGGCTGGTGCGCTTATAACTCGCAACGTCCCCAGGTAGCGCTCCAACACTTTAAGTGGGCCATCCAGAACGAAATGCAGGAGGAAGGCGCTACAACCCAAGTAAAAGTGCGCAACGAAGCCTTACG
>JAHFAF010000474.1 GCA_023250715.1 Pseudobdellovibrionaceae bacterium
GATGTCTCATACAGCGCGAAGCTCGATGGAAAAGGTCGATCCCTTGCCCGGAGTGCTGCTCACATCCAAGGAACCTCCGTGAAGCGCAATTACGCGCTTTACAATCGCCAGCCCTAGTCCCGTTCCCCGCTTGTTTTGGGCCTTTGCAAGGTTGCCGCGCACAAGCGGGGTGAAGAGGAAAGGAATTTCTTCTGCGGGAATGCCCATGCCGGTATCGCTGCACTCGATGCGGACTATGCCATCTCGAGATTCAAGGTCCAGGGTCACCCCTCCTCCGATTCCAGTGTAGTGCAAAGCGTTCTCGATCAGATTGTGGAATGCGCGCCTTAAGAGAGCCGGATCGGCTTCGACCCAAATGCCTACACCGGGAGAAGGGTAGCGAAGTTCGATATTCTTCTCCCGGGCTTGAAGCTCAAAGGCGGCCGCAGTGGCACGAAGTTCCGAGCGGAGATTGATACGCTCCTGTTTTGTCACGGTTTGCGATCTGTCAAGATCTGAAAGCTCGGAAAACGTGTGAATCAATTCCGAAAATTCCCGGGAACGCGATTTGAAGCGCTCGAAGAGATCCTTTTCTTTCGCCGGATCAAGGGCCGTTTCCGCCTGCTCCAGAGTTTCCAGAGCGGAGATCATAAACGTGATTGGCCTTTTCAGATCATGAGAGGTGGTAGCGAGAAGCTCCTTACGCTGATTGTTCATCTCCTGAAGGGAGCGAATCACATTTTCAGTTCTCTCCGCCATCGAGTTAATGGCGGCAGCATAAGTGTCGAGTTCTCTCTTTCCCGAAATCGCGATGCGGTGGCCGTAATCTCCTCGTTCAAGAGCGGTGAGCGCCGCCACCATCTTGCGAATCCGCTTCGTGACTAAATGTGCCACAGCCCCTCCGACCAGCACAGCGGCGAGGAAGGAACTGGCGAGCAGCCAGTATCTCGGCGGAAGGGTGTCGAGGACCGAACTGCCCTTTATCCAGCTCTGGAAGTTCCAAGCCAGCAACACCACAAGATATCCGCGAAAGGCGGGAGAGGAAATTGCCGCGACACTGATCGGCCTATTATTCAAAGACGGGAGGCTGGCTCGTGAATACAGCGGGCCGTTCACCCGGCCGCGGTGCTTCAAGAAGGCCTCGAGCGGCGGAATTTCGAAGCTGATATCATCCCGTCCAGAGCCGGTTGCGTCCAGGGAATGTCCGGTGGTACGCAGTGTGCCGCGTTCGTCAAGCAGGAAGACAGATACACGCGGGTCGTGGCTTTCGAAACGCGAAAAATCAGATTCCAAGCCGGTGAAGTCTCCGGAGCTGAGTCGTCCTTTGACCTCGTGAGCGAAGGCGTCTGCGACATCCCAATATAGGCTTTGATAAACCGCATCGAGACGGTTCTCGAAGCGTTTTGAGACAAGCAAGAAAAGCCCGCACAGGACGAGTACGAGAAAGCAGCTGAGAACAGCCCAAACTTGCAGACGAAGCGATCGAAACACGGGGCTCTTATGTTAGGTCAATGCTGGCCCAAAACGGTAGCCTATTCCTCTGACAGAATGCAAGTATTTTGGAGATAGTAAGTCTCCCTCCAGTTTTGCACGAAGCCGTTTCGCCGTGCTGGTAACTGCTTGTTCATAACCTGTATGCTGGGAGCCCCAAACTGCCGCGAGAATTTCGCTGCGCGAGAACGGCCGTCCCGGATGAGACGCGAGAAACACCAAGAAACCGAACTCAAGTGGTGTCAGCTCGAGGTCTTTACCGGCAAGCTTGACCTGACGCATTTCGGGGTCTATCGAGAGGTCGAGATATTCTATTTTTTTCCTTATGCCGTCCAAACCACCCACCCGATTCACGATTTTTAGGCGGCGCTGCAAGGCTTTTACACGAGCGAGCAGCTCGTTCATTGCGAAGGGTTTCGTCAGATAGTCGTCCGCACCGACTTCCAGTCCGACCACTTTGTCGAGCTCCTGTCCGTGGCAGGTCAACATCAGGATGGGAACGATTTCATCTTTTGCACGGATCTTACGGCAGACCTCCAGACCATCCATGCCAGGAAGATCCAAATCGAGAATAATCATCTCGAAATCATTCTGGGCTGCGAGATGGAGACCGCGCTCACCATCGCCGGCGGTCTGCACGGAAAAGCCCTTTGCTTCGAGGTTCAACTTGAGGACCTCCAGAAGATCGCCGTCGTCTTCTACAATTAGTACTCGGCGGGATTGCATCTGGTTTGTTGAGCTCCTTCTGCGTGCTGCTCAGACTGCCATAACGTTTAAGATGCTAAGGAATGTGGATACGATTCCCACTTGGGCGCCATCCTCTTGGCTATTACTTACCCCGAACCAATGAAGAATTCGTCCGTTTGTTAGCGCGGAGCCCGCCTATGCCAAGAAATCGCAAATGCTTTCACCGCAACAGCCTGATAGAGATCTGCTTTCGAGCAGAAGGAAGAGGGTCTACCACTTGTTGCATCCCCCATCATACGAGTTCTAATTCAGAGCATCCTCATCTCGGGCGCAATCCATGCACCCTGTAAAAATCGTTGCTTTCGTTGTCATGAGCAATCATATTCATTTTCTGATTATTGTAAAGGACCCCGCGGACGTTTCGCGATTTTAAAGACTATGTGAAACGAGAGCTATCGAGAAGTATCCCAATCTCTCCAGCTGGAGCGCATTTCTTTCGTGTGGCAGCATTGGGACTTTCAAACGGATAAGCCGCCCCAGTGTTCCCGCGCTCCCTCGCCGCTCTCTATCACTTACCGAACAACAGGAAATCGCTGATAAATTAGATTTCCAAGGTCATGAAGAAACTGTCAAAGAGCTTGACTACAACCAAAATCCTCCCGCACCGATGGAACTTCGAGGCCCATTCACCTATTACGATGCCGGCGCATGGAATGGGACACGGTTGGTTTGCGACACGAAATTCCGAACGAAAGCACAGCAAATGCAGGACCTAATCAAAGGCATGTTTGACACGAGTCCTTATGTGCTGGTCAGCGATCTTTAGGGTTGGGATCAACGACCCGCGTCCATATAGATAAGGAATTCACTGATCTTTACGTAGAGCCAATACAAAAGGCAAAACACTCCAAAGACCACGGCCCCCGATCCGAAGATCATTCCGCTGACAACACCAAACTCCTTTTTCGGCCAAGTGACATATGCAACGTAGGCGAAAACGGCGAGCGCCAAGCCGAGAACCCAGACGACCGGGAGCTGAAACCACGTCGCAAGGAATCCAATTATTCCAAGCAGCAGGCCGAAGAATA
>JAHFAF010000132.1 GCA_023250715.1 Pseudobdellovibrionaceae bacterium
GGAAAGTGGCACCGACGTTTTATAAGGAGTACAAGGACCTTGCCGCGATCTTCGACAACCTTCACGAGGTCCACGACGTCGTAGGCGATATCCTCTCGGTTTCCGAGCCGGTTATTATTTCGATCAAGAACGCGGACGGAACGGATAATCAAATCTTGAAGGTTGCAGTCCCCGACAATATCAAAAATAAGATTCCCGGTGATACTGCTCATGTACTGGTCGACTACCACCTGCCCGAAGTCAAAAAAGCGCAAATGGACTGGATGATGCGGCTTTCCCTCGACAATCAAACCTTCCTCATCGACTGCGACAAGAATGGCCACGACGACTAACGCGATTTAAAAACGAGGCGCCAAAAAGGCGAAAAACGCGCCCACTATGTAAAGACATAGGGAGAGAAGAAAAAGCCAAGAGGTAAACCCTCGCGTGTTCCTGCACGCCTCGGCAAGTTTGGGATCGATGGGACAACTCTGGGTTCGGTTTCGCCACTGAACATATCCCGCCAATAGCAAAAGCCCGGCAGCCCCTCCAAATACCACACTCTTGTGTTCCGAAAACCAAGTGAGTTGGGGCACGGCCCCCATGAGTGAAGCGAAAGTCGCCCCAAACCCCAAGAAGACAAATAAAGCCGGTAAAACGCAGCAGATGAGAGTAGCCGAAGATCCCATGAGAGTCAGGAAAGAGAGAATTCTTTTCATGTTAGTCCCGATCAATTTTTTCTACATTAAAACCAGCACTCGTAATGATGTCGTTTACCTTTTCATTCGAAATTTCCGAACCCTCTTTCAGAGTCAGTTTGACTACCTTTTCGTCCAAGTTCACTTTGACATCGTTAACGTTCGGTTCCGCCTTAAACTTCTTGGTCAATCCCTGCGAGCAAAAGGCACAAACCATCCCATTTACGTGGATGAGTAGGTGTTTTGGATTGGCAAACGCCTGAGCGCTAAGCGCGACGAATATTACGATGAATAGCTTGGGTTTCATTCTTCTTCTCCTTATTAAAAGTGAACCATAAAATTAAAGAGCCAGGTGCCTTGAGAAGACACCCCGGCCTCCCATAAAACATTCCGGTAGAAAAATCGAAGTAAGGGCCCGACCCGCAATTTTTCCTGCAAGGCGTTCGGAAAATATTGCGCTTGCAGAATGAGCCAGGAATTTAATCCCTCAAAATCTCCCACGTAAGGAGCGATGCCTGCCCTTAATTGATAGAGCGTCGAATTGTTCAAGTCCCTAGCAAAAAGTGAGGTGGCCCTTCCCGAAAAATATACTTTTCGCGTTTCGTAATCAGCCTCTCCGCCCACCAAGAGCGCCCCCCTATCGCTGCCCTTCGCATGTGCCACGCCATAGCCGCCATATAGATAGATATTGGCTTGGAAATCGTGCCCATTCCAACGGTGGGCGAGAAAATTCACGCGGGGAATGTAGTAAGTTTTTGTATCGGCCTCCATCGCGTCTCGGTAATAATCGATACCTAGGGCAAATTTCGGATGGACCGTATAGGCCACCTGCCAATCGACCATGTCGGGCGCGTGGTAGGCCATCACCCCAAGTGCGCCTTGAAAAGCGACCGGATGAGCAAAGGCAACGCTCGTAAACAAGCCGAGCAGGAGGATCGGTAAGAGGTTTTTCACAGGCCACACACCCTTCTATGAATAGTTACGGACGTGCAGTGGATTTGTGACCATTGATAATTCGTTAGGAAATTCGTATAGTTATTTCTATCTGAATCGCACGGTCACAAACCCCGGATTAGTACGTACTTAAATGTGAAGGAGAAGTGGTATTAGCTCTCCAACTTCGGAAAACGACGAGAGTCTTATGGTTCTCTATCAGAAGGGTGACTATGGAGCATTTAAAGAGCTCTACGATCGTCATGCCGGAAAAGTGCTTGGGTACGTGCGAAAGCACCTCTTTGCGCAGGACGAAGCGCAGGATCTCTTGCAAGTGGTGTTCTTGAGACTCCACGAGCATCGCACCAAATACGATCCCAGGTTTCCCTTTTTGCCTTGGCTATTTTCCATCACTCGAAATGCCGTGATCGATCAATCTAGAAAAAAGAGGGCCCTTCCTACAGAAGAAAAGGATTTAGAACGAATGCTGACTCCTTCAGAAGAATCCCCCGCAGTAGATGCGGATCTGGGAAGTGCTCTGGCATCTCTTCCCATCGAACAACAGGAATTGATCCAGATGCGTTTCGACCAAGGGTTATCCTTCGAAGAAATCGGAAATCGCATGAGGCTGAATTCCCCTTCCGTAAGAAAACGGGTCAGTAGAGTGATTCAAGAACTGAGAAAAAAGATTAGAGGACATTGATGATTGAGAATAAAGAAAAACAATGGCTGAAAGAATTTCAGTCCTTCGTTCAATCGAACGATTCTCCGTCTATGGAGACCTCCCGGGCTATTTTTTCTCATGTTCGACAGGACTTGCACCCGCCCTTTACCCATGTGTTGTTGAAGTTGGGCGCAATTCAGTTGTTCGCGGGTGCACTCACCCTGCTCTTCTGCCCTCAATTGGGGGTCGGGCCTTTTTTGAGTCAACACGGGCTTATGATTTTATTCATGCAATTCGGAGCGGCTGCGTGTGCGGCTGCTTGCGGGGCAATCTTTTTGGGTATCGGAACTTGCCTCGCGAGCCTTTTCTTGCGGCCTGAGGAGCTACGAACTCTTCGTCAAAGACAACTCGTTGGCATTCCCCTTATGTCTGTCGTGTCACTAATGCTATTGATGCTCGCGGGTGCTTCGGGAAGTGCCATCCTTTATCTCGTTTGGCTTATCGGTGCAATCCTTGGCGGGGAAATTGCGGCGCGAGTGGTCTATAGAGTCCGTCTGGCGTAAACTTTTATCGAGGAGAGAAGTGCGAACGGTCCTAATACTTTTCTTGTTTTTGGCATTCCCCTTAGAGGCTCATCATGGACCCCACCACGGACAGGGAGATAAGAACGCCCGCGATGCCCAAAGAGTGAAAGGCGTTTACGCAAAAATAAATGCTTCCTACTCTCAAAATGTGAAAGCGATTATCGATGCAAAGTGTGGAGACTGTCATGGAGGGCCACCTCGCCTTCCTTGGTATTACTCCATTCCCGGCATCAAGGGACTTATCGATAGAGATATTCACGAAGCGCAGGTTCATCTCATTTTTTCGAACGGATTTCCCTTTGGTGGCCACGGCACCCCCACCGAGGACTTGGAAGAATTAAAGTCTGCCCTTGAAAAGGACAACATGCCCCCCACACGCTACCGCGTTCTTCACCCAGGCTCTTCCCCGACGGATAACGAAAAAAACGCAATTCTCTCCTGGATTGAGGAAAGCCAAAAGGAAATGGGTTTTATCCGCGAAGAAGAAGGAAAATAAGCATGGCCGAAAACAATAAGCCGAATGAAATCTACATTACCCGTGTCTATGATGCCCCCGTAAAAACCGTATGGGAGGCATGGACGGATCCCAAGCAAGTAGCGCAGTGGTGGGGACCTCGAGGGTTTACCCTTACTACTCACAGTAAAGATTTACGGGTTGGCGGCCACTGGACCTACACCATGCACGGACCGGACGGGGTGGACTACCCGAACAAGACCAGATACTTCGAAGTCGAGAAATACTCCCGATTGGTTTATGACCACGGTGGTAACGACGACCGCCCTCCGATGTTTCGAGTAACCGTTCTGTTTTCGGAAGTTGCAGGAAAAACGAAAATGGAAATGAGTATGGCGCTTCCCACGGCGGAAGCCGCGAATGAAGCGCGAAAGTTCATTAAGAAAGTAGGCGGGGAAGCGACGTGGGACAGACTCGCGGAGTTTCTATCTCCAACGGATAAATTTGTAATCAACCGAAGCTTTGAAGCGCCCATCCGTGCGATGTTTGAAATGTGGACTAACCCCGAACACGTCTCACAATGGGTAGGGCCGGCGGGTACTTCCACAAAATTTATCAGCGCCGATATCAAGCCCGGCGGATCATTATTTTCCTGCATAACGAACGCGGACAACTCTAAAATGTACGCAATGGCGAAGTATTTAGAAGTCACTCCGTTCCATCGCGTCGTCTATACTCAAAGCTTTTGCGATGAAAACCAAAAAACCACCCGCCACCCACTTGCTCCCACCTGGCCCGAGACCATGCTGACCACGGTAACATTGACCGAGGAGGGCCCGAGCTCAATACGCGTTACCATTACTTGGGAAGTCCATGGAGAAGCTACCCCGACCGAACGCGAAACCTTCAACAAGGCCAAAGGCAACATGACCCAGGGATGGACTGGATCGCTCGATAAATTAGAGGAGGTCCTAGCGAAATAGGACGATCACCTGACACTATTGGGCGTCAACCTGGACGTAACTTGTCTCCGCACTCCCCTCTCCCGCACGAAAAGCCCCGGCACAGCCTTTGCTCTTTCCTCGCTCATCCCACGAGAGAGGGTCACCGAAAGGACTTCGCCGTGTTTCGCGTACCTCTATCGTTTTTGTTATGTCTTTTTTTTCTTGAGTCTGTCGAAGCCAAAGTAAAAAAGCCAATCACATACACCGCCACGTCCCTGGCAACGAGTTTCGCTGTTCCCCGAACCTACGATTTCACACCCAGAACCACCATCGGATTTGAAGGGGGAATGGGACTTGGACAAACAGCCGTTACGGAAGGTGGGGCCATTGCGGGGGAAACCTCTACTCGTCAGACATTTGGAGGCGGCCTATATTTCGATCTACCGTTAAGCCGCTATTTCACAATCTCTCCTGAGTTACTTTATCTTTCGAAAGGAGTGAATGCGGGAAAAATAGAGTTTCGATTCGATTTTATCGAATTTCCTGTATTAACGAAGCTCCATTTTATGACAGGAGATTTTCGGCCCTATGTTTTCGCGGGTCCTGGCGTGGGGATCCCTCTTTCAAAACAAAAGTTCGCCGCCGACGGCACCTCCACAGATATTGACGGCGGAGGTCTCGTCGACTTAAGCGTACAGCTTGGCTTAGGGACCGAGATCGATCTGGGCGGTAATGTAGGGCTTGTCTTCTCCGGCCGCTATATTCATGGTTTCGTCGATCAAACCACAGATCCCAACCAGACGCTCTACAACCGAACTTTTCTCTTCATGGCTGGCTTCCGCGTGGGCCTCTAAAGGTTGTCATGGCGTGGTCGTGTGCTTGAACGGGCTTCAGGTACGGCATACCTTTGTGAAGGAATTTTTTTCACGGTTTAGGAAGACCCATACCAGCCGACCCCACATGATGGCCAGCCAAGATTGACGATATTGCGAATATTGCGTACGTTTTCCGGCTCAATTGGAGAAGATCATGTCTAAATCTGTTTTGCCCGAAAGCGCACGCGTAGTTGTCATTGGCGGAGGCGTAATCGGCACCTCCGTGGCCTATCACTTGGCGCACATGGGATGGAAAGATGTCGTCCTCCTCGAGCGCGATCAGCTTACTTCGGGCACCACGTGGCATTCGGCGGGCCTCATGGTCACCTTCGGTTCCACTTCTGAAACATCCACGGAGCTTAGAAAATATACCCGCGCACTTTACAGCCGGCTCGAAGCGGAAACAGGGCAGGTCACGGGTTTCAAACCTTGCGGATTCATCGAAGTAGCGACCGATGCGGATCGCTTGGAGGAATACCGTCGGGTTTCCGCGTTCAACCGGCTCTGCGGGGTGGATGTTCACGAGCTCTCACCCAAGGAAGTGCACAACCTATTCCCTTTAGCAAAAGTCGACGACATCCTCGCTGGTTTTTATGTGAAGGAGGACGGCCGGGTAAATCCAGTGGATGTCACCATGGCCCTCGGCAAGGGCGCTCGTCTGCAGGGGGCGAATCTCATCGAAGGCGTAACGGTTACCGGTATTTTGAAAAAGAACGGTCAGGTCACGGGGGTTCAAACACTACAAGGGGAAATCCGTTGCGAAGTTGTCGTCAACTGTGCGGGGATGTGGGCGCGCCAGTTGGGGGAACTCTGCGGCGTGAACATTCCGAATCAAGCAGCCGAGCACTATTACCTCATTACGGAAGACATTGCGGACCTTCCTCCGAATCTCCCCGTTCTGGAAGATCCCTCTTCCTATGGATACTTCCGAGAAGAGGTGGGCGGATTAATGATTGGACTCTTCGAGCCCGTCTGCGCGCCGTGGAAAGTGGAAGGGATTCCCTCCGACTTTTCCTTTGCAGAAATCCCGCCCGATTGGGATCGCATGGCGCCCTACCTTGAAAGAGCGATGTCTCGAGTGCCGATTACACTTAAGACTGGAATCAAGAAGTTCTTCTGCGGCCCTGAAAGTTTCACGCCGGATTTGCGCCCCGTAATGGGTGAGTCTCCGGAAGTGAAGAACTACTTCGTAGCGGCTGGCCTGAATTCGATTGGAATTCTCACCGGAGGCGGTATTGGAAGAATGATGGCCCATTGGATCATCAATGGTACCGCCGACGTCGATATAACAGGAATGAATATCGCCCGCTTACAGCGCTACCAGAATAACCCTCAATACCGACGAGAGCGGACCGCCGAATCGCTGGGGCTTGTGTACCGCTGCCATTACCCCACGATGTCCATGCAGACCGCGCGAGGAGCCAAGAAGTCACCATTTCATGATCGCCTAGCGCAAGCAGGCGCGTATTTCAAAGACGTCAGTGGTTGGGAATCCCCCGACTGGTATGCCCCCGAAGGGCATAAGCCCGAAGTAGAAAAGCTTTCCTGGGGCCGTCAAAATTGGTTCCCCTGGTGGGAAGCCGAGCACCATGCCACTCGAGAAGGCGTTATTCTCATGGACATGTCCTTCATGTGTAAATTTTTGGTGCAAGGCCGTGATGCAGGCCGAGCACTCAATTACATTTCTGGAAATAATGTAGACGGCAAAACTGGAATGATTACCTACACCCAGTGGATGAACAAGACGGGAAAACTCGAAGCGGATCTCACGGTAACCAAGCTCGAAGAAGATAAGTTCTTCGTCGTTGTTACCGATACACAGCTTCGGCACGCGGAAACTTGGATGAAGCGTAATATCCCGGGCGACGCCCACGCTTTCGTCACGGACGTCACTTCCAGTTATGGGCAATTGAATATTCAAGGACCGAAATCGCGAGCCTTGCTCCAGAGTTTAACCACCGCAGATCTTTCTAATGATGCCTTTCCGTTTCGAACGGCCAGAGAAATTGATATCGGTTATGCACGAGTCCTTCTTGTGCGCATTACATACCTAGGAGAGCTAGGGTACGAGCTCTATATTCCAACCGAGCAAGCCACCCATGTTTACGATCGATTGATCGAGGCTGGGAAAAAGTTTGGCCTTAGACATGCCGGACTCAAAGCACTCGCAAGCCTTCGCATGGAGAAGGGATACCGAGATTACGGCCACGACATCGACAATACAGATGATGCTTTTGAAACTGGATTAAGTTTTGCTCTGGATTTCAATAAGCTCGGGGGATTTATCGGCAAAGAAGCGCTTCTTAAGAAAAAGGAAGCAGGCCCGATGAAACGCAGACTTTGTCAGATCCTGGTAAAAGATCCTCAACCGATGCTATTTCACGCAGAAATCGTTCATCGTAATGGAAAAGCAGTCGGCTATATTCGAGCCGCCTCCTATGGTTTCACTCTCGGCGGAGCCGTTGGGCTAGCGATGATCGAAGCGGACGAGCCCATCACAGCGGACTACTTGAACTCCGGTAAATGGGAAGTGGATATTGCCGGTAAACTATACCCCGCCATCGCTTCATTGAGACCGCTCTTTGATGCGGAGATGAAGAAAATTAAGGCCTAGATTCTATCTAAGATGCCATAATTTGAGCGGTTCCAATCGACTCCATTGATCCCTAGCTGTACCTTATGCTAGTTTGCGTTTCCAGTTTCCACATGGTCGATGTCACCGAAAAAGCGCCCACTAAAAGAATTGCCGAAGCCGGCGGAACGATTCGCATGTCTCAAGCCGCATTTGCCCTTGTTCGCGATCGAAAGCTTCCCAAGGGAGATGCTTTAATGCTGGCAGAAGTCGCTGGAATAGGGGCGGCAAAACAGACATCAAGTCTTCTGCCTCTATGTCATTCGCTTCCGATCGAGGAAGTCAAAGTCTGGTGCGATCTCGATGAACCAAACTCAGCGGTAAGAGTATCTTGCCGAGTCGCCACAACGGCGAAAACGGATGTGGAAATGGAGGCGCTTGTCGGGGCGAGCGTTGCACTTCTTTGCCTGTACGATCTCATTAAGATGGTAGAGCCGGCTCTCGTCTTGGAGGAGGTGCGTCTCAAATTTAAGGAAGGGGGAAAACACGGCATTTGGAGGCACCCCGAGGAGACCGCGCGAGCTCCTAGATCGGAAATTCAGTTTCTACATGAAGTGAAATGCGCCGTTGTAACGATGAGCGACCGTGTTTTCCGCGGCACATCAGAAGATCGATCGGGTCCTGTTGCTGTCGAGTGGCTCGTGAAAAATGGGGCGCTCGTATCTCGTAGCATAGTCGTTCCCGATGAAAAGGATCGCATCCAGTTCCTTCTTCGTGAACTTGTCGAACAGGGGCATCGCCTCATTGTTACGACGGGCGGAACGGGAGTGGGGCCTCGAGATATTACGATAGACGCAGTCACAGAGATAGCCGCAAGGGAAGTGCGAGGGATGGGAGAATATTTGCGCCAAAGCGGGTCTCTGAGGAAAAAGAGTGCATGGCTCAGTAACTCCTCTGCGTTTATATTGGACAAGACATTAATCCTTTGTCTTCCGGGAAGTGCAGGCGCGGTCGAGGAAGGGCTTTCCGCTCTCGCGGATCTTCTCCCACATGCCTTACACATCGTGAAGGGCGGGAATCATGGCTGAAAGACTAGGCCTGCAAGAGGAGTAATGGCATGATTCTTTTCAAAAACGCCATCGAGCAAATTATCGCCTCCGTCTCTGCCCTTACAGTGGAAGAAATACCTATCGAAAGGGCAGTCAACAGAGTCTTGAGCTCGAGTGTCTCCAGCGCAGAAGCGCTTCCTCCTTTCACTAATAGTGCAATGGACGGCTTTGCAGTTTCCTCTCGAGATTTTTTGAACCTTTCTACCCCCTTTCAATTTCGGGTGAACGGTATCATCGCCGCTGGGGATGCTCCGATTGAAAGATTGAATGGACCCAATGAGTGTTGGGAAATAATGACTGGGGCTCCGGTTCCCGCTCAATGCGATACCGTCATTAAGGTGGAAGAAACTAAGCGTGACGGGGATTACATTCACATCCATAGGGCACCCGTAGCAGGTGAAAATATTCGAAATGCTGGTGAGGATTTTCGAATGGGAATGCCCGTTGCACAGCCAGGAACGCGATTATACCCGGAGCACTTGATGGCCTTCTCCGCGTTGGGAGTTAGGAACGTGTCAGTTTTCCGAAGTCCGCGCGTAGGTGTCGTGTCCACAGGCGGGGAGCTAGCGTCGAATGCAGCCCTCGGCTCGGGAAAGATTCGCAACTCCACAGCGCCGTACCTTCTCGCAGAGCTAAACGCATTGGGCATGGAGGCTCATTTTCTCGGTGTCGTTGCGGATGAACCCAAGGCATTCTTGAAGTTGATGGAGGAACAACTCAGTCAAGATGTAGAGGTGATTCTATCAACGGGTGCCGTCTCCATGGGGCGCTATGACTTCGTAGCCTCGGCCCTTCGAGATCTTGGAGCAGAAATCCTGTTTCACAAGGTGGCCATCCGCCCCGGAAAGCCAATCCTTTTCGCAAAAATGGGAAAGACGGCTTTCTTTGGAGTTCCGGGAAATCCTGTCTCCACGGCCGTCGGATTGCGATTTTTTGTGGAGCCGTATTTGCGCGCCCTCCAGGGCGTACTTCAGGAATCACCTCATCGCGCTATTTTAGAAAATGACACGAAAAAACCATCGGGACTCCGTTGTTTTTTTAAAGCAAAGACTTCTCATGAAAGGTCCCAACAGTCGGTAACCATCCTTAAGGGTCAGGAGTCTTTTCGAATTGCCCCTTTTCTCACCGCCAACTCCTGGGCGATTCTCCCTGAGGACGGAGTGAGCGTGGCAAAGGGATCTGAGATTGATTTTTATCCCCTTCACAGTTGGGGTCACAAGGAGGATTCCCTGTGACCCGGGCTCTTCCTTTTTGAAAATTGAGAGGCCACGAACTATGTCAACACGGGGAAAGACATTGAACCTTACCGCAGTCATTTTGGCCGGCGGGCGAAGCAGCCGCATGGGAACATCGAAGGCGCTTTTGCCGATGAACGGGCAGCGCCTCATTGATCGCACGCGATCGATTCTCAATGAGTTAGCACCAAGAATTCAGCAGGTGGTTGTAAGCGGAAGCGTGCCCGAGACCGATTTCATTCCGGACGTCGTGCCCTTTCGTGGGCCGGTGGGAGGGATAGCAAGTGCTGCGAAAGAGTTAATTTCAGGAGGAACGGACGGACTCCTTGTCGTACCAGTGGACCTCCCTCTATTGACCCCGGAAGCGCTCCTACCGCTCATCACTTTTTTTAGAAAGGAGAAGCCCAGCGCTGTTTGTTTTCAAGAAAGCTGGCTTCCCGCAATTTTTCAATTGAATGAAAACTTGATCTCCCAATGCGAACGCAATCGTTCGATTCATAGTCTTTTGGTGAATCTTGATTTTGATTCCCTCGCGATTTCCGACCCGAAAGCTCTCACCAACGCAAACACTCCTGAAGAGTGGGCTCGTCTCACCGGAAGTTCCCTATGAATGTTCGTTTCTCCGAAAATGAAATCCGTTTTAGGGTAACCTCCCAGGAATTCGAAAGGGTAAAAACAGGAGAGCCCCTCC
>JAHFAF010000133.1 GCA_023250715.1 Pseudobdellovibrionaceae bacterium
CCATCGAGTTAAGCCAATGTGCACCGCTACTGAGGAAGGCGGGCTGAAAAACCGATGAGTTACTACCAGGGCGACAAAATCGCTGGGGAATTAGGGCGACCAAATCGCCCAAAAATCACATGACTTCTTTAATATTTTCGAAGCATTGCAGGAAGAATGATCCGTGATTGCTCCTGGCGTCGTAATTCCTAGTAGGGAGACAACTTTATGAACGGCATCTTGATGAAACAGCGATCCATATTCCTCATTTTTTTGTGCATTTTCGTGGTGGCCCTCAATGGCTGCGGAAAAACAGCTTCAAAACCTGTAGGTGGGCTTGAAGCCGGCGGCGGCGGCGGTAGCTTCAGCTCGCCCTCAGATTTTGAGCCAGACGGAGGGGGAGGGACTGAGTCCGGATTCCCCCCTGATTCTTTCGATCCTAAACCGCAGATCGAAGATCTTAAGAATGGTCTGCAACAGATTGCTGGAGCCTATCCCGGTGATAACGATAAGCAACAGGCTTTATTGGGCCCTAATGGTGCATCCAACGCACTGAATGGGTATCTCGATTACTTTAATGCCTTAGGGAATTATAATCCTGCGCAAACGCCTCGTCTCATCCAGCTACTTGCGGAAGCGGAAAGAAGAGCCCGATTGGCGTCCCAAGTTTTAAACGGCGCGGGGTTGGAAAACCTTGGGGCTGTATATGAACAGCAAGCAAATACCGGCCTTCTTTTCCAGGTGCGTGATACGCGTAAATCGGCCAATCGAATCTACTACGTGAGAGAGCTAGCAGACCTACAATCTCTGTACCGCAGATTAGGAAATGGTTTTAAGTTTGACGGCCCTGTCTTTCCCGTCTGGAAGCAGCAGCGCCCAAGTGTCCACCGATTGCTTCAGTTTGCTACGCGGCCGATCTTTGGTTGTGAAATTAAAACGGGGGGCACCTTCGTAGCACTCGATTCAAACTGCGAGAGAAACACGCGAACCAATCGCCCGGCGAGTCGGCTATTGGGTTTTGTTACCACGACAGCACCGTACCGGGAAGTGACCATCCGGCGCTACAAGCACAGAAGGAACCCCTTTCGAACGGTCGTCACGACTCGCGGGACGAATTCCAATATCAATGATTGGCTCTACCAGGGCACGCTTGGGGGGGCTGCATACCCCATATCCCCGACTGGCCTCCAGTCCTCAGGTTATTAACGCTTGGATTGATTGGAACCCCTCATTGAAAACTTGGGTCATCTAGTCCATTTTGATGCTTCAAAGGAGTTGCGCCATGGCCCTCTCACTTTCTCAGCGTCTGGATTTCCTGGCATCGCTCAAGAGTTCGATCGAACAGTTTGAGCCGAAGATTTTGGAGGCACTAGCAAGCGATCTGGGTAGGCCCCCATTCGAAGCTTACACTTCCGAGATTTCATTCGTTCTTGACGAGATCAAAGTTTTGAAGAAGTTAGAGCGTTGGGCGGCACCCGAAAGAGTTCGGGGCAGTCTCTTTCAGTGGCCTGGTTCTTCATGGATTTATCGCGAGCCCCTAGGAAGGGTCTTGATTCTCTCCCCCTGGAATTATCCTTTTCAATTGGCGCTGGCTCCTTTGGTGGGAGCTTTGGCGGCGGGAAATACTGTCGTTCTGAAGCCCTCGGAGCTTTCTCCGGCGACATCCCAGATTCTTTCCGAAGTTTGTGCGAAGGCATTTCCAAAAGAAGTGGTGGGGGTGGCGCTTGGCGGAGCGGATGTGGCCTCTCGGCTTCTCGCCGAGAAGTGGGATCATATTTTTTTCACCGGAGGCGAGCGCGTTGGAAAAATCGTCATGACGGCTGCCGCGAAGCACCTCACCCCTGTGACTTTGGAGCTCGGGGGAAAGAGCCCCTGCCTCGTCGAGAAGTCGGCGGATTTAAAGGTGACGGCGAGACGTATTGTCTGGGGAAAGTTCTACAACTCCGGCCAGACCTGTGTTGCTCCGGACTATTTGCTCGTTGAAGAAGAAGTAGAAAAGGAATTGGTCGGCCTTCTAAGAGATACGCTCAAGGAGTTCTTCGGGGAGATCCCAAAGCAAAGCAAGGATTACGGAAGAATCGTCAATGCCGCGCACTTTGAAAGGCTTTCAAAATATTTGCAGGGTGCGAAAATCGCATTTGGAGGAGAAACGGATCTTTCCACCCGTTTTATTGCCCCAACCGGTTTGCTCGACGTGAGTCTTGATTCGCCAGTGATGACAGAAGAGATCTTCGGGCCCATTCTTCCGATTCTTCCGGTAAAAGACGTCTCGAAAATGGTGGAGATAGTCCAGGCTCGGCCAAAACCGCTCGCCCTTTATGCTTTTACAAAGAATCCGCAAATCTCCGAGCGCATTCTCTCGGAGCTTTCATTCGGCGGGGGCTGCATCAACGATACGCTCATGCACTTGGCCAATTCTCGCCTTCCTTTCGGTGGGGTAGGGACGAGCGGGATGGGAAATTACCATGGCCGTTATAGTTTCGAAATCTTTTCTCATAAAAAGGCAGTCTTGAAGCAGGGGTTTTTTCCAGAAGTGAAGTTTCGTTATCCGCCCTACGGGAATAAATTGAAACTGCTGAAGAAGCTGAGCTAAAAACCAACGGCCTTCAAGAGGGCGCCCGCGTTTCTATTTTTTTCCTTATACTGGCAGATCCAGGCGCAGGCGAGAAGCGTCAGAAACACCATCACTGGTGCCCGGTGTGCCGGCAAAAGGAAGTTCAAAAAAATCTTTTCTCCCTGAATGAGAAAGCGGTGAAGAATGAAGACCAGAAGCGATGAGCGGCCAAGCAGGCCCATGAAGTGCTTGGCAAGGGCGAGGGGTGAGGCCCCGGCCAAGAGTGCTAGGAGCAGAGTCGTTTCAAAGCGGAAGAGATAAGTCATCGGACCCTTGAAATGGGGGAGCCCAATAAGGGCGAGAAGAATTCCCCCCGTCACGAAAATAAATGGATGGATTTTGATCGATCGAAATGCGGCTCCCAGCGCGTAGGCCCAAACGCCTAGTCCCAGGAGTAACCCCAATGGAAAAGCAAAGGTGGGATTTTCGAATTCGAACAGGGCGCTATAGAGAGGGCTCTCCACTACGGCAGCGGGCAAAACACGCGCGGTCGTGCAGGCCAGGAGCTCGGCAATAGTAACTAGAGCGAGAAAGGGGAAGGGGCCTAGCCGATCGGAAAGCGATTCGAGCCATTTCGTGTAAAGTAAAAGGAGGGCCGTAGGTAAGAGAATCGACGATATCGTCCATGGCTGCTGAAGTGCGAGGATACTTGCTGCGGTTTGAATCGTGAGACCCTCGGCACTTAAGGCCGCTTTCAAAAAGGTAAAGAGGCTATTGCTCAGGTAAGCAATGACGATGAGTTGGAAGGCGCGTTTGTGCCAACTCCTTCCTTTCGATCGCCCGGCGATGAGAGCCAACGCAAAGCCGGTCAACATCACGAAATTGGTCGTTGACCAGCCGGGAAGCAAAAGAGAATGGAGCCAGGACTGCGTGCCACTTTCAGAAATCGTCAATACGTGAGCAAGCACCATCCAAATGAGGCACAGCCCGCGAGCAGTATCAACGAGATCATACCGTTTTGCCGCGGGCACGGCGGTGATAGGTACACCTATGTCCGGAAATAGAACCCGAAGGTCTCGGGTGATTACCGACATCGAAAGCATGGTCGCCGTTCCTCCTTTGGCTTCAGCAACGACGAAAATCTCAGAACCCTACTGCAGAGAGTATCTGCTTACGTACTTCGCTCGTGATGGCGCCAGAGTATTTGTAGATCACTTCCTTCTCGTTCTTCAGGATGAAGATCGTGGGCACCTGGGTTACCCCAAAGGCCCGTAGTGCGTCTTGGTGATTGTCGAAGTGAACGGGAAAACGAATATCCTCTTTGTTGTTGCTGACGAAGGCTTTTACATCTGCGATCTCGCGATTGATGGCGATGAGGCGAGTTTGCACATATTCTTGCGTATCGAGAGAAATTTCATAGAGAGGAAAAAGATTCTGTTTGCTGGCCGTGTTTTCCGTCTCGAAAAATTCCAGGAGTGTGTACGACTGGTGCGGCTCGGGAGAGGTATGGATGGGCCCAAGAATCGCTTCCCCCGTCGATAAGACGCCTTCCAATACAATTTCCGTAGGAGCTATGTCGCCTACCTTGAGCTCCATGGCAAAAGATGTTCCCCCGACCAGTAGTGCTGCCTGAATGATAAGTAGTCGCAATGATGTAAATCGCATAAGCCTCCCAAAAGGACACCGCCAACAGGTAAAATTTTCAGAATTCGAAGCCGTCCCGCATACTCCCCGCCTCCCACACATAGGAGGTTAGCAAAGGATGTGCCGTCTTATCGTGACGCGTACCAGCGGACAGTTTCCCTGAGCCCTTCTTCGAGTGGCGTGGGTTGAAAAGGCGCGCCGAGCGAGTCGGCTACCTTGCCGTAGAGTTGATAGGACCCAAGTGAGTGGAGGATTTCGCCGGTGCGAGCGGGCGCGAACTGGGTGGATACACTCTTACCCGCCGCCTTCGAGAGATGGGCGAAAAGCTGATTCACGGTTGTTTGTTTTCCTGAGCAAAGATTATAGGCCGGTCCAGTGAAACTCTCAGGATGAGATCCGGCAAGTGTGAGCACTTTCACCAGGTCTTTCACATAAAGAAAATCTCTGGTTTGATTTCCATCACCGAACAAGGTGACTCCTTGAGAAGCCAATAGGCGTTTTGCAAAGATAGCGATGACTCCGGAATAAGGGGAGGTGTCGTCCTGCCTCGAGCCAAAAATATTGAAGAATCGAAAGACGCAGGTCTTTAGCCCGTGGGATTGCCGGTACATGCCGCAATAATTCTCACCCGCAAGCTTGGAAACGGCATAAGGGGACAAAGGCTTAAGCGTCGCCGTTTCCATAAGTGGCAATTGATTGTTGTCCCCGTACACAGCGCAAGAAGAAGCGAAAACAAAAGATTTGGCTCCAGCCTTGCGTGAGGCCTCGAGTAAATTCAATGTACCATCGATATTCACCTGGTGTGTGTGTGCGGGATTTTCTAGGGAATGGATTACGGAGACCTGGGCTGCAAGATGGATAACTCCATCTTGTCCCTTCGCGGCCCTCTCACAAGCGGCTTTGTCTTTAACGTCCCCTTCGATGAACTCTACCTTCTTATCGAATGCAAGATTCTCCTTTTTCCCCGTGGAAAGATTGTCGAGAACCGTGACCGTGTGGCCCTGGGATAGAAGAAGTTCCGCCGTATGGGATCCAATGAACCCCGCTCCGCCCGTGATGAGAAATCGCATTAGAGAAGGATAAATTGTAGGCTGGACACAGGCAAGTCCTTGCGATTGGATGGGGGTGGGCTATGGCGACGCTATTCGCAATTTGTTCCGTTCTCATTCTGACGCACTACCTTCTCTTTCCGCTGTCTATTGCACTTCTTTCTTGTGTTTTTCGTCGCCCGGTCTCCAAGAAATCTCTCACTCCGCCAGTCACTCTCATCATCGCAGCATATAACGAAGAGGCGGTCATCGAATACAAGCTGGAAAATGTGGAGGCTCTGGATTATCCCAAGGAACTTCTCGAAGTGATCGTGGTTTCGGATGGTTCGACTGACCAAACCGCCGAGCTCGTGCGAAAATTTCAAGGGGGGAGAATGATTAGTCTTTTTTCACCGGAGCGGCGAGGAAAGACGGACGCCCTCAATCGAGCGGTGGCTCAGGCCAGCAACGAAATCTTAGTTTTTTCCGATGCCAATAATCTTTACCAGCCGGATGCCGTCCGTCGCTTAGTGAGCAACTTCGCAGATGCTGCGGTAGGGGCAGTCTCGGGTCAAAAGCGAATTATCGAAAAGGCGGAAAGGGAGAGCTCAAAGGGGGATGCGACTTACTGGAGCTTCGAGTCTCGTCTGAAACAAAGGGAAAGCCTTCTGGGATCAATTTCTACCCTCGACGGAGAGATATGTGCAGTCAGAAAGAATCTTTACCGACCTCTGCGCAGTGAGGTCATTAACGACGATATGGCTCTCACACTCGAAGTAGCCCGGGCGGGATTTCGGGTTGTGTACGAACCGTCCGCGATCTCGGAGGAAGTTGCGTCCATCCGGCTAGAGGAGGATGCTCGTGTTAAGGCGAGGATGGTCGCGGGCGGATATCAGATCTTTTCCCTTTACGCCGGTGTTCTTCTCACCATGCCCCTTTTTTCACTGCAATTAATCATGCATAAGGGCCTGCGGTACATCATGCCCTTCTTGCTCTTGGGGCTTTTGGTCTCCTCGATAGTTTTTCCGCCCTTTTTCCTTGTCCAGGTCGCCTTTTATGCCTCAGCCGCCTTGGGTTGGTTGTTTCGAAATAGGCGTTCTAATATTTTCTACCTTCCGCTCTACTATTGCGTGATGAACGGAGCTGCCGTACTTGGATTTTGGTATTTTCTACGCAGAAAGGCTCTGACTGCGGTTTGGAAAAAGGCCGCTCGATAAGGTCGCAAGACAAAAAGCGAGACAGAGCAGGAAGTCTTTTGTCTCTAAGGGCAGCGTCAAGAGATTCAAGAACACAATGAGAAGGGCAGCTGTTGCATAGTGCATTAGCGGTCTTTCTCCCTCTCGTACCTTCTTGGTGACGAAGCAAAACAGCCCCAGAAAAGCCAGAAATCCGTAAGTTCCCAGCTCCGCCAGAATCTGAAGGGGCGTGTTGTGAATCGCAAGCGGCGGGGTTTCAGAAATCAAGCGCGGGTATCCAGACGACTCGAAAAAGAAATTGGGTGCCGTATCCCAGCCGTGACCTACCGCAGGACTTGTCGAGAACAGGGTAAAACCGTTGATGAGCGTGCGAATGCGCATGCGGTTTGACTCATCTTGGATGTGAACAAAGCGCTCCGTGATACCACCAAAAAACAAAATGACCCCTCCGACAGCCAAAAAAAGAAAAAGCGCTATGCGACGAAGGGAACGGGGTAGTGCAAAGAGGAGATAAATAAGTCCGATCACTAATGAAATAATTCCCATTCGGGATTCCGAGGCTATCGCTCCGGAAAGCAGTAGACCGAGGATGCCGCCATAATAGAAAAGTTTTATCGGGTGAACGGGATCTAGAATTCGCGAAATGCGATAAAGCACCAGGGGCACCGGTGTAACGAAGAGCAAACAAATAAAATTAGGGTCGCCGTTTTTCATCTTCAGAGTCGGCCTGAGGTCGTACTCACGCACTTCGTGCAAAATTCCGTAGCGGTACCAAAAGATGAGGGCCAGAACAGCCGAGGAAAAAAGAAGCGTTTCGATCAAAAGCCCGCGGCGCTTACCGGAAAAGGAAAGAAATAGGAAGGGCCCTAAAAAAAGCATCTTTGCCCAGCTTAAGTACTCCCAATTTAGAAGCACACTGAAGTGTTGCTCATTCCCGAGGGACGAAACAAGGGGCGCACCCATCAATAGAAGACAGAGAAAAAGAAGGAGTTTCGCATCGTAGGACACGGTAAGCGATTGGAAGACAAAATACTCGAGAAAGGTACTGGAAATCACAGCAAGAGCGATCCAAAGTTCAAGATGCACATCCATCAAGAAGCGCGAAAAAAGATGCACCGGAGCGATGGTGATAAAGAGAAACACCATCAAATAGGGAATGGGAGTGAGAAAAAAAGGAGGGCGCTTATGCTCTTTCGCGCTTGCCATGGGTCGTTTTCAGATAAGTTTGGCAAACCTCAACACCCAGGCCCGCCGTGATACCGAAGAGCAGAGCTATCAACAGGAGCAGCTTGGGCCGTGGCCATGCCGGTGAGAGGGGAATGTGCGGCGTTCGCACCACCTCCATGCGCAGCGCTGCGGAAGAATCGAAAAGGATACTCGCTACCTGCAGCTGTCTTGCGGTGTTTTTCAAGTAGCTTTGAAGCTCCGCGCTTTTAGTTCTGCTAATTGTTTCATCTAAGATCGCCAAGGAGGTCTGGTAGGCCTTTTGGTTTTCCTGAATAACTTTGGTTTCGGTCCGGTGAATGAGCGCAAGGACTAGCGCTTTTGCGAGGTGAGGATCTCTGTCTCTTGCTCGAAATACGTAACTGTAAGAGTCTCCTCCTGTGAAATCGACTGTGATTCGCTTTAGCAGGTGTTGGGAGAATTCAAGCTGCAAATCCTCCTCTGAAGCGCCCTGCGTCCGGGCGTTGGAAACGAGACGGGGGTTTTTCTCCAAGAAATGGAGATAGCGCTCTCTCAATAGATTGTTCTCTTTGATTTCGGAAACCCAAAGGCCATCGGAAAGAAGGGACTCTTTAAGGCCCATTCCATCGCGGACCCAAATCCAGCGGTTCTTCTCGTTCTCTCCGTTGGTGTTGGGGTTCTCGACTCGCTGGCGGTGGATGACGACTGTGCCCGAAACTTCAAATTCTTTCGGAGCAACGGCTGAGTAGATCCCCGCCACAGCCATCCCGGCTAATGTCATGCCCACGATCCACTTGTGTTTCTTAATGAGACTCACGCGTCCCCCTTCGAACTCAGAGCTTTACTCGTATCATTCGCACCGCGGGACAGCAAATCCCTTTTCGGAGAGGAACTCGTCCATCGTGCAGAACTCAAAATCCTTTAGAAGGTGGTGAAATTTCGAGCGGTTTGCTTTCAGGCCGACATAATGTCGGAAACGTTGGCTAGGGGATAGGCCTTTGGCTTGAGGCGGCTCTGGGTCAAACTCCCAAGGATGAAAATACATAATCGCAGATCGCTCTCGCAAGGTTTGAGTAAGCAATCGTCGTGTTAGAGAGTAAGGATAGAGTCGAAAATATCCGCCGCCCGAGATGGGAACGTCCATTCCGCCCACGCGGCATGTTGTAAGCGGTATTTCCACGACTCCTGCCACGCGCTGAGGGTCCTTTGAAAAGGAGGGAATTCCATAATTAGGATGGCGAACAGGATAAACGCTGCTGTCGAAAGCGATTTGGTTCTTTTTTAGAATGTCGAAGGCCCACCAGGTACGCTCCGTAAGAGAAAAACTTGGCGCCCTAAAGCCGTTTATTTTTCTTCCGCAAAGAGATTCAAGTGATTGCAGGGAACGGCGCAAATCCTGGTCGAACTCTTCAGGGGTGAGCTCGTCCAACCCCTTGTGGGAATAACCGTGGGAAGCAATTTCGTGTCCCGCACGTACAATCTTTTGGACCTCTTCAGGGTGTTTCTCGGCAATCCAGCCGAGGATGAAAAAGGTGGCGTGAATCCCACGCGCATCCAGCTCTTCTAGGATGAAATCCAGACCAATATTAAGACGATTTTCGCAGCCGTCCCACTGGTCCCGCGTATAGCTTCCACGCATGTTTCGGACCTGAAACCAGTCTTCGACATCAATGGTGAGGACGATTTTCCTTGGGTTCGACATTTATATCTTTTCGAATTATTGCCGCTGCAGGACCTTTAGTGCCGTTCTATAAAGGATAAAGCCAATCATACGAAGGGAATGCTTGTTGCGAATGAAAACGAGATCGTACTCGAGCTTTTCTTCCGCTGTCGCGTGATATCCGCAGCAGATTTGTGCAAGGCCCGTAATTCCAGGGCGTGTCTTATGCCGAAGCGTGTATCGGTTCACCTCGTCTTCAAACTTTCTTACGAACTCCGGACGCTCGGGCCGCGGACCAATGAAACTCATTTCTCCACGAAGAATATTCAAGAGTTGTGGGAGCTCGTCGAGATGGGTCTTTCTCAGGAAACGGCCCAAAGGAGTTATTCTCGGATCTCCCTCCCAGGAGAGAATCGCGCCCGTCTTCTTCTCGGCCTCGAGAACCATCGTCCGCAATTTATATACTGGAAAGAGTGATCCTCCTTTTCCAACCCTGATTTGGGAATAAAAGGCGGGGCCATGTGAAGCGATTCGGTTGATCAGGGCGAAAAGGAGGATGGCCGGGCCAGCCAGTGCCAATATCACCAGGGCAAATCCCCGTTCCAAATATCCAGCGCTTGCGTCGCGAAACTCCTCCATGGTCATCCCTGAATCCATGGAAACCGGAAATGACGCTCGAACTATGGCGGCGTTGTGGCTGAAAAATACCTCTTCCATCTCCCAACCCTTCGATCCCCATCAAATTGCAGAAGACGTGCCATTCTTTACAGGCTCGTCAGGTGGTTGCGAAGTGTCCCCAAGGGAAATTTTTTCAGTGGAAAACTGGAAAAAGGGGACCACTTTTTCCAATTGCGTCGACACCTTGACAGGGTTGGCCGTTTGCATCGAACGTGGGTAGCGGGGGCCTTTTGGTGTCGACGAGAACTCACTTTGAAAAAACCGTGCTCCTTACTGCCGGGCAGGTGGCGAGCCTTGGGATCACGTTTCTCATTCCTATTTGTTTGAGCCGTTGGCTCACGGTGGACGGATACGGGACTTACAAACAGCTCATGCTGTTTCATGCCCTGCTTTTGCTCACGGTTCACATGGGGATGGACTGGGGCCTTTTCTATTTCATTAAGCGTGACCCCGAGAGGGCGGCAAATTTTTCGCTCAATGTCATGCTAGTGGATTTAATTCTCGCGTCTGTCGTGTGCTTGGCGGGAATACTAGGGCGTGGAGCTCTTGCCGGTGTTTTGAAAAACCCCGAATTAGAGACCGCTCTCTTGGCTTTTGCTCCCTTTGTCCTCTTTTCCATTCCTTCCCATCACTTCAATCATTACCTGGTCGTTTTGGATAGAATTCCTTCAGCGATGGCTCTGACCTTGGCATTCGAGGGGGGGAAGACCTTGATTATTCTGGGGGGATATTACTTTTTTCATTCGTTGGACGTGGTGCTGTGGGGAATGGGGGGCCTTGCGCTATGCCGAACAGCGGTGATGGCTACTTGG
>JAHFAF010000475.1 GCA_023250715.1 Pseudobdellovibrionaceae bacterium
GGATGTGCCCCTGCTCCAAGGCAAGTCCATAGAGGAACGGCTTGAGTGTCGAGCCCGGAGATCTTAGTGCTGTTACACCGTCTACCTGGCCCGCGATGGATTCATTGTGGTAGTCGGCACTTCCGACCCAGGCCAAGACCTCCATGTTCTCGGTATCGAGAAGCATCGCCACGGCGTTGTGGATTCCCACCGAGCGCCGTCGTTCGACCCATTGCCGCACTTGCCTTTCCACAATTCGTTGGTGGGCAAGATTCAACGTGCTCAGGGTTTCTCCGGGGGGGATTCCTCTTTGAATCAAATCGTCGACAAAATGGGGGGCGAGAAAGGGAAGCTCGCGGGGTAAATGTAATTCCGGTGGTAACCGGGTTTCTTCTGCCTTCCCCCATTCCTTTGCAAGAAGCTCCCGCTCGCGTAAAAGTCCGGCTGGGTAAGACATCCCTTCGGTCGTGAATTGAGGTGCTCTTAAAGAGGGGCTCTGAGGTAGGACAGCCAAGCTCAAGGCCTCGGAAGCGCCGAGGCGGTAGGGCGCCTTTTGAAAGTAAATTCTGCTCGCCGCTCCTACGCCTTCGATGTTCAGCCCATAGGGTGCAAGGTTCAAGTAAGCCTCGAGGATTTCCTGCTTGGAGTGACAAATTTCCATTACAAAGGCAGCTGCAATTTGTCTTAGTTTTCCAAAAATTGTTTTCGAGGAATTACGATCGCGTAAACGAACGAGCTGCATGGTGAGGGTTGAGCCCCCTAATCTGCGATCACGAGCGATGAAGGTGTGCCAAGCCGAGCGCACCAGTGAAAACGGGTTCACGCCGAAATGACGATAGAAGTGCCGATCCTCTTTAAGAAGTGTTGCCTCTATCATTATTGGAGCAATATTGCCGAGTGGCGTCCAGAGCCGGTATTTCTCGTCCGAGGAAAGAGTGAGTCGCAAGAGTCGTTGATTGCGATCCAAGACGGCGCGGGAGAAAGAGGCTTCTTTGCACAATGGAGTTGCCGTGAAACGTAAAAGAATACCCAGAGCCGCGAAGAGAATCCCTGCAATGAAAATGCGGCGAGGCATCTACTTTCCTTGAACGGTGATTTTTCCCCCGAGAGATAGCGTTTGGGCGCTCCGATCGTACATTCCTTCGCTAAATGTAGGGGGGACGAGATAGGAACCCTCGTTGGTCGCACGGATGCGGTAAACGAATTCCTTTAGCTCAGGACCGATCGACCCAAAGACGAGCACGCGATCCTCGCGGACATCGACATATTCGGGCGCGAAGGTGGTCTTTTCCGTACCTACGGGAAAGCTTGCGGGGCTTGCGAACTTCACCCGGGTGGGGGGAGGATGGGAGGCGCCTTCTCCCTGCCCTTCCACTGCGTCTTCCTCGTGGGCCTCCCCCTCGCCACTTTCCTGGGGCGACTCTTCCGAGCTAGTGGTGTCTTTTCTCACTGTATCCAAAACGACTTCGAAGCCGCCGGGGAGAAGGTCGATGACAGCCACATTGGGAAAATAGGAATTGGGCTGCAGAGTGCGCATTTTTAAGTGCACTTCCACCTGCTCGCCGAGCTTAATCGAATCGATCGATTTACCGCTCGAATCCACGAGGTCACGGTAAACCTCGAGGTTCTCCTTGATGGGTTGAGTGGGTAATTTTTTGTCAAAACCGGCCTCCGTCTCAATATAGAAAATAGGAAAGGCGGATTTTGTCGCCAGTCTCAGTTTTTTGGTTTTGTCCGAAAAGGGCACCTTGACGAATATTCCGTTCGGAATAATAAGCGGCTTGAAACGATCGTTCTCGCCCGATTCATCGAGTTCTGCCTTCACGGTTTGCTTCACGGGGGTGGCATCGGCGTAAGCGGTAAGCGCAAGGATCGCAAGGCTTGAATTAATCGTGTTGTATCCGCCAGTCCAGAGGGGGGAGAGTGCGCTCAAGAGGACCTCCGGAGTAAGATCCGTTACCCGATCCGGAAAGTGACGAGCAAGGATGTAAATGAAGAGCGAGTCTCGCACTAGTCCATCGTAATAATCGGCGTATTCGGGAGGAATTTTGGTGCCGGCCTTGAATCTTTTCAGCATGCTCCAGGCCTCGTCTTTTTTCTGAAGGAGCTGGTAGGCACCTGCGATGAGGGGTGCCGTGAGATCCGCCCCCCACGTGTCTTTATGTAAGGTCGTCAGTCGTTTCTGCATGGAGGCGAGATAGTTCGACGTGAGGTTTCCATTGCGCGTGAGAATATAGATCGCATACGCAGAAATACGTTCGTCTCCCAAAGAGCTATTGTCCCGCCCGGCGAGTCGTTTCAAATATTCGAGTGTTCTGTCCAAGAGATCCTTCGGCACGGGAAAGTTCTTTTCCTTGGCCTCCGTAAGGAAATGAGCGGCGTATACCGTTTGAAAATCGGAGACATGAGAATTTGCGGCCCAGATGCCGAAAGCGCCTTCTTCATTTTGCCGCGCGCGCAGCGTACGAATGCTGTCGTCGAAACTCTTGATGATCTTGGCGGCATCGAAACCGAACTCGGGATATTGTCTTAGCGCTAATAAAGGAAAAGACTTGCTCACCAATTGCTCGGTACAAAGGTACGGATAGGTGTCCAGATAGGCCATCAATCCTCGAGCTAGGCCTATCGGCAAGTGCGAGAGGGCAACATGGAGCTGACGGTAGTCGGGATACATTACCCTTGTTACGGGAATTTCTACTTTGTCTTCTTTTAGGTGGCCGGGTTTGAGGCGAGTGATGAACGGAGCCGCGGGGCGGATACTCAAGTCGGTGGATGCCTTGGAGACCATGCCTGCGGTAGTGGCTCGAATAGTGATGGTCCCCGATCCCAAAACTTCATTTGCTTTGAGATTGAAATGGATGCTTGCTTCCCGGTTTTCCGCAATTTTAACTTTTTGAACCTTCGGCGTCGTCAACACAAGGTGAATCGAAGTTTCGGCGGAAATTTCGACCTCTGGATCCCCGGATTTTTCAATTAGGTTCGCGACGGCTACTCCAACTGTGAATTCATCTCCGGGAGAAACGAATGTGGGAACGCTTGGAGTGATGACAAAATGTCCTCGGATAAAAGACTTTTTGGAGTCCACTCCAATGGAATCGTTGGACACCACCACAGCCATCACCTGAAGCGATCCATTGAAGTAGTCAGGGACGTTGTAGGTCAACTCCTGCCACTCTCCGGTCGCGGGTTTCACGCCGGACCAATAAGCAACGGGCTTGTCCCTCTTTCTCTTAAAGGGGTTCAGGTTTTTTCCCAAG
>JAHFAF010000476.1 GCA_023250715.1 Pseudobdellovibrionaceae bacterium
CAAAAGTGGGAGGCGGGCGATGGATGGGATATTTTTTCTTCGCGTTCACCGGGCCCATTTCATCCACGGGCTCACCAATGACATTCATGATGCGGCCCAAACCTTCGCGGCCGACCGGCATCATGATGGGGCTACCCGTGTCGCGCGCTTTCATTCCGCGGGTCAACCCGTCGGTCGAATCCATCGCGATACACCGCACGACCCCATCTCCGAGATGTTGGGCCACTTCCAATGTGAGGTTGTCCTTTTCTTTACTGATGCCCGGGTTCGTCACCTTCAGAGCATTATAGATAGGCGGAAGGGAGGCGGGCGGAAATGCGATGTCCACCGCGGGTCCCACGACTTGTGTAATTTGTCCTTCCATTTTACTTCCTCGCTCCTTCAATAAGTTTGCTTCGCTCCGCTCGCAATGACGGGGGGGCGACTATCGCATGGCCTCGACGCCACCGACGATTTCCATCAATTCTTTCGTTATGCTCGCCTGCCGGGCCTTATTATATTCAAGTGTCAGAGAGTCGATCATTTCGGACGCGTTTTTCGTCGCGTTCTCCATGGCCGACATGCGAGCTCCGTGCTCACTCGCGATCGATTCTAAAACCGCTCTAAAAAGTTGCGTCTTAAAGTGACGCGGAATCACCTCATTCAAAACCGCTTCTTTACTGGGTTCGAACAAAGTGTCTTTGAAACGATCTCCATCATTAGCGGCAATTCGTTGGATTCCCACCACCCCGTCCGGAACGTTTGTGGAAACGGGAATCAAGCGCTCTGTCGTTACCTTTTGCTGAATCGCCGACTTAAACTCGTTATAAACGAGGTAAATCGCGTCCAGCTCTTCCTTGAGATAGAGCTCGAGAATTTCATCCGCGACCGCGACAACTCTTCCGTAACTCGCCTTGCCCAAGAGATCGTCGTGGTACTTCACGACATTCGCGTGCTTCTTAAAAAAGTCGTACGCCTTCTTTCCGACACAACTTAAAGCGACTTCGACGCCTTCCGCCTGCTTCGTCTTTAGAAATCGTTGCGTCTCTTTGAACACGTTCGCGTTGTAAGATCCGCAAAGGCCGCGCTCGCCAGCCAAGACTACGACCCGTACTTTTTTCTCCGGCCGAACCACGAGAAGGGGATGAACCACCCCTTCGCGCTTCGCGAGCGAAAGGAAAATAGCGTAAATGCGATAGGCATAGGGCCTGGCATTCAAGATGGCGTCCTGAGACCGGCGCAACTTCGCCGCTGCCACCATCTTCATCGCGCGGGTAATCTGGCGTGTGTTTTGAACACTTCCAATGCGCTTACGTATGTCCTTTAAATTCGCCATTTAGGTGAAGCTCGCCGAATACTCCGCAATGGTTTTGTCCAATGTGCCCTTAAGCGTATCGTCGAGCGCTTTCTTTGTCCGAATGTCTTCGAAAAGTTTCGGTTGGCGCTGATCGATGAAGTCGTAAAGCCCTCGTTCAAATGCCGCCAAGCGATCGACCGCTATCTTATCGAGCTTGCCGCTTGTGCCTGCGTAAATGATCACGATTTGCTTTTCCACCGGAAGCGGAACGTATTGACCCTGCTTCAAGATCGCTACCATTCTCTCACCACGCGCCAACTGATCTTGCGTGGCCTTATCGAGATCCGATCCGAATTGCGCAAAAGCCGCCATCGCGCGGTACTGCGCAAGACTCAAGCGCAAGTTACCCGCAATCGACTTCATGGCTTTCGTTTGGGCATTACCACCTACGCGAGACACCGAGATACCAACGTTAATCGCGGGCCTTACGCCTGAGTAGAACAAGTCCGTGTCCAAAAAGATCTGCCCGTCCGTGATTGAGATCACGTTCGTGGGAATGTAGGCCGATACGTCACCGGCTTGCGTTTCGATAATGGGAAGAGCGGTTAAACTTCCTCCGCCTTCCTTGTCGGAGAGTTTCGCCGCACGCTCGAGCAAACGGCTATGTAGATAGAATACGTCTCCGGGATAAGCTTCGCGACCGGGCGGGCGTCGCAAGAGCAAAGACAGCTGACGATAGGCTTGCGCTTGCTTCGTCAAATCGTCGTAAATAATCAGAGCGTGCTTGCCGCTGTCTCGAAACCACTCGCCAATCGTGACACCCGCATAGGGGGCAATGTACTGCAACGGTGCCTGCTCGCTAGCAGTTGCGGAAACCACCGTCGTGTAAGCCATGGCGCTCGTCGATCGTAATTTTTCCACAACCTGGGCCACCGTCGAATTTTTCTGCCCTATGGCGACGTAGATACAATAAACATCCAGGCCTTTTTGGTTGATAATGGTATCAATAGCAATCGCCGTTTTTCCCGTCTGGCGGTCGCCGATGATGAGCTCGCGCTGCCCGCGTCCAATCGGAATCATGGCATCGATAGCTTTAATTCCAGTCTGGAGCGGCTCCTTTACACCCTGACGTTTGACGATTCCGGGAGCTTTAATCTCCACGTTTCGAAATTCTTTGGATTCGACGGGGCCCATGCCGTCGATAGGCTGTCCGAGAGCATTCACCACGCGGCCAATCATCCCCATGCCCACTGGCACTTGAAGGATGCGGTTCGTTCGCTTCACTGTGTCGCCTTCGCGGACTTTCGTTACTTCTCCGAAGATAGCGATACCGACCTGTTCCTCTTCGAGATTAAGCACAAGGCCGTAAATCCCTCCGGGAAATTCGACCATCTCGCCCGCCATGGCACCCTTGAGTCCATGTACGCTCGCGACTCCGTCGCCGACCGAGAGCACTGTACCGGTTTCCGCGATCTGGACTTCTTTATCAAACTCCTCGATGCGCTTTCGGATTATTTGGCTAATTTCATCCGCACGAATTTCCATCGTTCTTTACCTCTACTTAATTGGCCACTAATTCTTCCTGGACCGCCGAGAGCCACCCTGAAAGAGAGCCATCGAAAGTTCGGTTCCCCGCCGTTACCCGAACACCGCCGATGAGCTTCTCATCCATGTTGTAATTGGCTTGAACCTTTCGGCCCAAAAGCTTGCTAAATTTATTTTCAATTTTTTCGCGCTGATCTACAGAAAGGCTCACTGCCGTGTCCACCTTCAAGGGAAACACGTCCGCAGCTTCGAGCATCAAGACGTTCAGCCTATCTAAAATCAGGGGCAGTGCATTTAATCGCTTCCCCTCGGCAATCACTTGGAGCGTGCGTTGAGTAGCCTCACTCATCTTCAATTTCGTGGTGAGGTCTTTTACGACGTCCTTTTGTTTTTCTCCTGAAAACAGAT
>JAHFAF010000134.1 GCA_023250715.1 Pseudobdellovibrionaceae bacterium
TTTCCTGACCCGGCTGTATGGAATCGCCCTCTTTCACCTTCACCTCGAGCACAGTCCCCGCCATCTCACTTTTCACTTGTTTCATTTTTCAGCTCAGTTTCCAGAGAAGAGGTAACCCACGCGCATCATCGCAGTCCAATAACTGCCGTTCGAGTTTCCTGAGCCGGCAAAAACGCCATGGTAACGCAAACCCAAACCCACTCTTAAATGATCGTCCACCACCACATCGACATTGCTGCCGATATGCAGCCCAAAGTACGTTTCCGATGTACCGGAAGACATAAAATAGAATCCGGGACCACCCCCTAGGCTGAACTCAAAATCATTGAATTCCCAGAAGTGGAAATCGGCCGCGACGGTCGCGCTATTCAAGCTCAAGCCCGCTCCGCCATTATGGCTGCTGTGCTGAATCTGAAAAACCAGATCCAAGAGAGGGTTCGTTCTAACCCCAAGATCGACGCCGAACCCAATCGCGTTACTAAAAGCGTTCGCAGGGGAAGTGACATGGCCGATTTGGCCGCCTAGATAGAACGCGTCGACGGCTAGGGCCGGCGCGCTAAGGTTTACTGCTAGCAAGACTAATGTAAAAGATCCAAGGAGTTTCCGCATGCGTCGAATCTTACGCGGTCCCTTTTCCGAATGGCAAGCGCCTACTGTTCTGCGATAATGGGTCATGGTGTCTAACCTTCCGCCCCTATCTGAAATCCAGGCAATTACCATCGCCGCAGGAGCTCAAATCCTCCCTTTTTTCCATGCTCCGGCCGAGAAAGACAATATTGAGCTGAAAAGCGACAACTCCCCCGTGACCGAGGCCGATCTCGCGGCCCATGAATACCTTTGCGGGGAGCTGAAGCGACTCACCCCCGGACTTCGCATTCTTTCCGAGGAGGGAGTCGGCACTCCAGATGTAAATGACGCCCCTTTTTGGCTGGTCGATCCGTTGGATGGAACACGGGAGTTTTTGCGCCGGTCCGTGGAATTCACCGTGAATGTGGCGCTGATCCAGGAGGGCCGGCCTACACTTTCGGTCGTCGCATGCCCAGCCCTTTCTCTTTGTTACTGCGCGGAGCTGGGGAAAGGCGCCTGGCGGGGAAACGCTCAAGGAGAGCGAATGCCGCTCAAAACTCGGCCCTACAATCAGAAATCTTCGATTTGTTACGTGAGCCGCACTCAGGGCCAAGCCACTGCCGCCAAGGTCCGAACGCGCTGGCCTCAAGCTGAATTACGACCTGCCAGTTCGGCCATCAAATTGTGCTGGATGGCCGAAGGCCAAGCCGATTTCTATTTTCGCGAACACCCTTCTATGGGCTGGGACACCGCCGCTCCTGATCTCATCTTGTGGGAAGCAGGAGGACGCCTAACGGATCTGCACGGAAAACCTTTAACCTACCTCGCCCACGCCGCGGCAAACCCCGCTTGGGTCGCCATGGGCGATCCTACTTTCGACTGGAAAAGGTTTTGAGTTTTTGTCGTCGATAAATGCTCCCTATTCGCGCAATACTGTCCCCTACCCCCCAAGAAGAGACATGAGACGATTCGGGCCGTCGTAGATCGTAATGAGTGAGACCTTTGCTATAATCCGTGAATGCGAACCACCCTGGCGCTTACTCTATTACTGTTTTGCTATTCCTCCCCGGCCGACGAGGTCCTAGGCCTCCCCCAGACTTTTCAGACCGTTCTCGGCGAGTGGAAGGAGAAGAAACCCATCGATGCGGACAAAGCCCTCCCGGTGTTGTTCCAACACTATGGCCGAGGGGATTTCACTCTCGCCAACAAATCGGAGAGTGAACAGGGTCAGATGCGCGCGCTGATGTTCGGTAAGGGAGGTGAAACGATCTTTGGGATTGGCGAAAACGAAATGATTGAGGCGGCAGTTTCTACTTCGGGTCCGGCCGGCACGGTGCCCTATCGGATAGAAATCAAAAAGGACGGAACGCAACATGCGTTCGCTAACCCCACCGCTTGCATACGCTGTCATACTTCTGAGTTCGTTTACATCTGGCGACAGTACCGGGAATGGCCTGCGTTCCTGGGAGGGTTCGAGGATATCGTCGATCCCAATTCCGTCGACTTCCGGGCGATGAAAACACACGAGCGATTCAAAGCATTTTTCGAAAATGCACCGAGAGCTACCTACCCCTATTGGGATAATACATCGGAAGAGACCAAGAATGCGGAGCGCAAGTACGCGAACATGCCGAACACCCGCCTCTCCGACATTATCGGCGCGAGGGCTGCTCTTTCCGTAGTGAATCGGGCCAAAGGAAAATTTACGGAGAGGTTTCAGCAGGTAGGGCACGCACTTCTCTACATTATGGTCTGTCATAATGACGATAGAACCGATATCGAAAAGTCCTTTTTGGACCTCTTTAGAAAAGCAAGCCCTACCCGATTTGCCACTTGGGAAGCCATTGTGAAGGGCTATGATGATGAAAAACACGAATCGAGGTATATTCGCCTTCTAGAAATGCGGATGCTGGACTTCCTCGGTGTCCCGCCCTACGGCATGATCCTACAAATGCCCTGGAAGCGCGCTAACCCGATGGCCTCGTTCGAGGCCTATAAGACGTTCATGGGCAATCAATATGAGGCCAATGGGTACAGCTGCCCTCTCGAATATAACGTGGACGGAAAGAGATTCAGTGATTTCGTGGAGGGCGCTCTTGGGCAAGTTTTGGGTGTCGTTCCCAAGGAGTGGGTCTATGATTTTTCTAACGAATACGCCCTCAGTAGTGAACTCTATGCAGGCAAACCAGATCCAAAAACAATGGATGGCATCGCACCCCGGATCAAGTTGCCTGAGTGGGTGGATAGCAAGCGACCTAAACCAGTTACGAATTTTTGCAAAGACTTACATGACAAGAGTCTGGCGCAGCTAAAGACCTCCCCCGCGCCGGCATCCGTCCCATCTGAGACCCCCAAGCATCAATAAATTAGTCGCTCGAGTAGGATCGTATTCGTATTCTCCTGTATTCTTCGCATGCGCATACTAATGGCGTGCCGGCAAAGATCATTACAGAGCCAATATTTACTGAATTTCACAATCTTCGGTACGGACGTTGCTTTTTAAAACACAAAAAACTTAACCACCAAAAAGGGGTTTGACGATGAAGGGCCGGCTCATTCTTTCCCTAGCGTTATTGCTAGGGCTTACCAAAACTACAAACGCGTGTATCGACTTCGGAGTCGAAGTAAAATCCGGAGGAGAATACGACGCACTCAATGTTCGCGCTACGGGAAAAGCCGTTACGATGAAAGGTGGAGACGGTACCATCTATAATTTCCATTACGATGGGAACTCCAAGAAGGGAAAATGGTGCTTCAATATCTATAAAGGTAAGAAATCCTACGAGGGCTGCACGGGCGACAAGAAAGGGATGGCGACTTTAAGAAAGTCCGGTCTGTTAGTGTCGGAAGGACTCCATACCGAGATTAGAGTAAACGATGCAACTGGACACATGAGTACAATTATCCGTTTGCAAAATGATCCCAACAAACTTTCCGGTACGGAGTTCACCGGCAGTTTTCTAACCCTTGTCCACGCTAAGCAAGGGAAAGAGGGCATCGCCTATTCCGGGCCGATGCTGCGATTCGCCTATCAACCGTCTATGCGCCCTTTAAGCGTTGATACGAACGATAGACAGGAACTCGAAAAACAATTGAAGGCGGCCGGAGTCGATCCCCAAAAAGCGATGCGCGATTACAGCATCACGCATTCAATCTATGCCGACCTATTCAGTAAGAAGGACGCCGGCATTTTGGATGGCCCTCCCCAAATCAGCGGCACACTTCATTTGGAAAAGAAGGAGATCCCCTTCTCTCCAATTCCTAAGGCTGTAGGCGGAGAAAAGACCGGCACGGCCGATCTTTCCAAGGGACACTTTCGAGGAGTGAAAGACGCAGTTGGTTGCACGAGCGAAGTCCAGCAATTCGGAGACGCTGCGGGAACTCCGGCAGCTGGTAAACACTAACTCGATTGTTATCGCGAGGAGCCGTAGGCGACGTGGCAACCTTCGCCCTCTCATGGTGGGTAGGTTGCCGCGCCTTCGGCTCGCAATGACAAGCCTTACATCCCCGAAGAGGATTCGGGCTTCGGCACGTTGTACCCGCACTCTTTATTCACACAGCGTAGAGAGGCGCCTTCCTTTTTCGTGTAATGCTCGACGATAAAAGGATGCGCACATTGGGGGCAGGGAGTCTTGATGGGCTTGTCCCAGATTGCGTATTTGCACGTGGGATATTTTGTACAGCTATAGAAACTTTTTCCAAAACGCGTGCGCTTTTCGGAGAGCTCACCAAGCTTGCACTCAGGACATTGGATTCCTGTCGTGATGGCCTTTGTCGTCTTGCACTTGGGGTAGGCGGAGCAAGCCAAGAATCTTCCGAAACGGCCGGTTTTTACCACCATGGGGGAGCTACATTTCTCGCACTTTTCGTCCGTCGTTGGTTGCGCGACCAATTTAAAGGTGCCGTCCGGTTGAGTCTCGAATTCACTCGTGAAGCGACAATCGGGGTATCCCTGGCAGGCGACAAATTTACCGTTCTTTCCCCACTTGATAATGAGAGGCTTTTCACACTTCGGGCACTTCAAATCCGTCGGGGTCTCTTCCTTCTTCACATTGCGCATCTTCTCGGCCGCGTTCTTCAAAGTCTCCTCAAACGGGGTGTAAAAAGCAGACAGCGTCTTGATCCAATTCGCGCTTCCTTCTTCGATTAGGTCGAGCTGCTCTTCCATGTTCGCCGTAAATTCGACATCCACTATATTCTTAAAATTTTCGACGAGAAGATCCGTGACCAGACCTCCCAGCTCCGTCGGATAGAAGCGGTTCTCCCGCTTCTCGACGTATTTCCTATCTTGAATCGTCGACAAAATTGCGGCGTACGTGGACGGACGTCCAATCCCCTTCTCTTCCAGCTCCTTAATCAGCGAGCTTTCCGAGTACCGAGGCGGCGGCTGCGTCATGTGCTTTTCGTGTAAAACGCCCTTGCAGTTAATGTTACTTTGCTCGGTGAGATCGGGAAGCTGGGTGGCTAGAATTTCATCCGCGTTCTTATCTTCCTCGCTTGCCTGCCAAAGGACTAGGAAGCCGTCGAATCGCAGGACTGAGCCCGTCGACCGGTAAACATAGTCCTTCCCGTCTTTGCCCTTCACATCCATATCGACCGTGGTTTGATCGAATACGGCGGGCTCCATCTGGCAGGCGAGATAACGCTTCCAGATCAATTCATAAAGTTTAAACTGGTCCGCATCCAGATACTGCTTCACCTTCTCAGGAGTAAACTGCGTGGAGGTAGGGCGGACCGCTTCATGGGCATCTTGGGCGTTCTTTTTATTCTTGTATTCTAAGGGTTGCGGCGGAAGATATTTCTTTCCGAAACTATCCTCGATCTGCTTACGCGCATCGTTCAGGGCATCATTCGAAAGACGGGTCGAATCGGTACGCATGTAGGTGATTAACCCCTGCGCCCCTTCCTCGCCGATTTCGATCCCTTCATAGAGCTGCTGGGCCAGAGTCATCGTCTTCTTCGCGGAAAAATAAAGACGCTTACTTGCCTCCTGTTGCAAAGTGGAAGTGATAAAGGGAGCATCGGGATTTCGCTTCCGGCTTTTCTGCTGAACGGATTGAATTTTCCACGATCCGCCTTGGGCCGCGGCGACTATCTGATTCGCCCACTCTTCTGTATCGATATCGGTACGTTCTATTCTCTGTTCGCCCACGCGATATAGACGAGCCAAAAATTCTTTCTTTTCCCCATCGAGCGTCGCTTGAATGGTCCAATAGGCCTTGGGGACAAATGCCAACACTTCCTTTTCACGCTCGGCAATAATACGAACCGCAACGGATTGCACGCGCCCTGCCGACAAACCGCGACGGACCTTTGTCCAGAGAATCGGAGAAATTTTATAACCCACCAACCGATCCAAGACTCGACGGGCTTGTTGGGATTCATAGCGAGCTCTATTCAACTCAATAGGATTCTCGATCGCTTTCAAAACGGCGACTTTCGTAATCTCGTTGAATAGAACGCGGTGAATTTTTTCTTTAGGAAGGTTTAGCTCTTCGGCGACATGCCACGCGATGGCCTCCCCTTCGCGATCGGGGTCAGCCGCCAGATAAACTTTCGAGGCCTTTTTCGCGGCCTTGGTGAGCTCGTCGACGACTTTCTGCTTGCCCTTGATAAGCTCGTAGGTGGGCTTAAAATTCTTTTCCACATCGACGCCCAGAGTGCTCTTCGGGAGATCTTTGATGTGGCCGACACTGGCCTTCACATCGAAATTGCGCCCGAGATACTTTTTCAGCGTCTTCGCCTTGGCAGGGGATTCGACGACAACTAGGCCTTTGCCACGACCTGCGGGCTTCGTGTCTTCGATTTCCTCTGTCACAACGACGGGCGTTTTCTTGGACGTGGACTTCTTGACCTTGGCTTTCTCCATACTTTTCGCTTAATTCAAGTGGGAATCGGCGAGAGTTATCCCATCACGATTCAATTGAAACTTGTGCTCATAGCCGAAAACGGTCAGTGCAGCAACCGTTTTTATTTCGCGCAAGCCTGCGGGCTCCTCAAGATTCATCGCCTTTTGGACGATTTCATCTTCCAGAGCGTGATCTATTACACCCTTACATTTGAGTTTCCACAAGTAGCCGCGAACTTTGGCCGAGAGCAGTGTCATCTCTTCATGGGTATAACTGCGGTGAACTGGAATGGAGTCACTCCAAAAGGGGCCAGGAATATCTAAGGACGTTCGTTCAATGTGGCCCAAAGCACGTTCGATGTCGGACTCAGAATACCCTCTCTGGGCCAAATCTTCCCAGATCTCTTGCGCATCATAAAAGAGATCCTTCTCCTCCAGGAGTGATTGGGACAAGAGGCTTAGGATATGGAGTGTCTTGTCTCGCAAATTTTTCTTGGGGGGAGTTGTTTCTTACACAACCTATAGACGCTTCTATTGTTGTTAAATTTTCGAGTTTTGGCAAGGTGCGGGGTGAAAAGAGGATTCTTTTTCACTCTCCCCCACCCAAAGATAGGTTTGAGGTGCTGTTTCCAAAAGGTAACCATTCGCCAATCCCACCTCGATCTCCTCCCCGAGCTCTATCGACGATTTTCCAGATAATTCTTGCAATTCTATCAAGGTGGCAGGCTCTTTGAACTTTCGAAGCCAATTCCATGAAGTAGGAATTTCGAATTTTTTCTTACTCTCGCTCGTGAGCCACGGATACTCTTCCAAAATATCGCTCACCTCTCTGACTAGCTTCGCTCCTTGCTGGATCAAACAATGCCCGCCATCAAAGTTCGAGTCGTTCCATTGCCCAGGAATAACGAAGACATCCCTGCCTTGATCCAAAGCATGCGAAGCGGTGATAAGAGAACCGCTCTTTCTCGCGGCCTCGACGACCAAGGTTCCCAGAGCGAGACCGGAAATGAGTCGGTTGCGGGCTGGAAAATGGCCAGGTAAAGGCGGGGTGCCCGGTGGGTATTCCGAGACCAAACACCCGCCTTTCTCGACGATTTCATGGGCTAACCCTGCATTTCTCGCCGGGTAAATCACGTCCAGGCCGTGCCCTAATACAGCAACAGTCATCCCGCCGGCTGCGATTGCCCCTTGGTGCGCCGCCGTGTCGATTCCCTTCGCTAGGCCACTGACCACGACAAAGCCGTGACTAGCCAAGTCACGCCCAAAGGTAAAAGACGCTCGGACACCGTAGGGCGATGGCCGACGAGTGCCGACGACAGCTATGCTCAAGAGTCCGAGAAGAGCGGAATTTCCAATGACGTATAATTTTTTTGGAGTCTGTGGGATTTCTCTAAGGCGTTTGCAATAAGGGCTAGAGAGAAGAAGCGTTTCCATCTCGCCCAACATCCTTCAGCTTGGACCCGTCGGACAAGGGGTTGCGGGGAGCGCGCGATTTAGTCTATTTCGAGAGTGTCCTTAGCCCTTGCACTGAGATGTGCGGGCTCCGGAAAGAGTTGGCCTGCGACGAGCGTATCGCCGAGAAAGATGGGATCGGTATTTCTAGATACGTATCCAACGCTAGAAAGCTCGCCGGTATAAACGATTTCCACCTCTCCTTTGTAACTCGCCTCGACGTCCCTACGCTTACGCGTGAACGGATCTTGATCGCGAAAAACGCGGAAGAAAAATCCAAGGCGAACTCCATCTGAAGTTCCCTTGTTCAGCAAAACGAGATCTCCCTGCACAAAGGATCTTCTATCCAAATCCTCGCCCATCACCACGCGAAGCTCGAGATCATCCGGAGGCTTTTGCATCGCGGTCTTTGCGATGGGCTTTTCCAACGGAATGAGCTTGTCTCCTCGCCGAACGGGGCCAAACATGGCCTTCATCTCGGCGCGCATCAGCTCTTCCCCCACGCCAATCACTTTTACTTCACCTAAAAGCCGAGCCAGGTTTCCAATCGTAGGCGCGCCCGGCTGGGTTCCATCAGCCAAGGACCTCTCGTAACGAATAACGGAGTACAAATCCCCAGGCTTTACGTTCTCCCGCTCGTAAAAATAGAGATAAAACTCGTCCTCGTTATAAAAACTCTCCTTTTCGGTATAACCCCCTGTAATTTCGCCCACGGTAACATCGTCATTTACGACCAGAATTTTTGGACGGAATTTATTCTTGATGTCCACGTTCACAACGGAATCATTGTCGAGGTCGTTCGAGCCGCCGGGTAATAGTTTTAGAAGCGGGATCCTCAACGCTGGGTCATCGCCACGATCGTGGTAGAGAGCCAGGATTTGCCCTACCTCGAGCTCGTGGGGATTGGTGATGAAGGGGTTCATCTGCCAGAGTTTTCTCCAGTAAAAGGGCTCGGCGACGACCCTTCTCGAAATCCCCCAAAGGTTATCCCCTTTGGCGACGGTATAGCTCTGACCTTTTCGGTTCGCCCCGAGGATACTGAGCCATTCCTCATCGTAAAGAGGCTGTTTTAGGGCGATCCCAGAAATAATTTCTTCCGCGTGGTAGGGGTTAATAGAGTACTTATAACGCCGCCCCCGCCCAAAAGCAGAAAACGTAAGAAGGATGCCGATGAGAAGAACGAAATAGATTCGCATAGCAAAAAGAGCCTATTCGAGTAGTGGAGGCGCCGTGGATGGCTGCCCTCCTAATTCCGCGAGCTTTAGCGTGGCCAATTTCGCGGTGGAAGAATCCGGGAAACGATTCAAAAGATCTCGCAACGATTTTTGTGCCGATTCCGACTGGCCGAGGTTCGCAAACGATACGGCTCGCTTATAGAGAGCCTCGGGCAACTTAAAGCTGTACGGATAGCGCGACTCCATTAAATTCGTCGCCACAACGACTAGACCGTAGTCCTTGTTTAGAAAATGCGCTTCCGCGATCTGAAATTGCGCGCGATCGGCATAGACGTGAACCGGATTGCTTTTCAGAAAGTCCCGAAACGAAGCGAGCGCAAGATCGAATTTTTGTTCCTCCAAAAGACGCAGTCCCTCGAAGTAAAAGTGCATATCCTCATGCTTCGAGCTCGCTACCGTGTTTTCTTGCAGAGGCGCTAACGGATCGGCGTCTCCCACATTTAACTCTGGATTCATTTTCTTCGCCGCTGGCAGTGCCGTTAGCTTTGCCTTCGTTAATGTGGAGGGCAGCGCCGGCTTTTGCGCCCCGAACGCTTCGATCTGTGCGGTGAGTTTTGCGATCTTCGCCTCTTGGTTTTGAATTTTTTCCGTAAGCTCGTAGTAACGCTCTTCCTGTCGATCCACCAAGGGGTGTTCCATCTTGTTGGAAGGAGTGAGAAGAGAACAGGCGGTTAGGGACAATAGACTTAAGCTGGCCAGGGCTACCCCAGCTTGGGTTCGCGACAGAGTGGAGGGCATGTTACTATTTTACCGCCTCAGCAGAGAATTCCACACCCTTAAGTCGATTATGCTAGAGCGCATCAATCTTCATTCCCTCTGGGAAAAATTTCCGACAGCGACGCAGATCTATGCGGACGCACGGCTGATTACGACGATAACTCTATGCGGCAAGCTTGTGGAAGCCCGAATTCACGGGAGTGGTGGAATCCGAGTCTCCGATAAAGACTCAGTGCGCCTTACCACGGATCTTTCCCAGTGTTCCCTTCCGGCTTTGAAGCCCCCTATTAATGAGGAGACGCTTGGTCAAATTACATCCCGCGTTCGGCAACTCTTTCCGGAAAATAAGCGGATTATTCATCGGAAAGTGGTTTTAACGCTGACGACGCATCTATTCGAAGTGGCGTTGCCGGGCCAGGCGGTTCAGCAAGGGGAAGAAGAATCCGCGTCTTTGAATATCGAGTGGGGAATTCAGGAAAAGGAAGAGGTCCAACACCACCGAGAGGTGGCAGCCCGTCGAAATTGGAAAGACCTTTTGGAGGATCTAGCCCCTTGCCGCTGGCTCTCGGAACGAATCGAGCAAAGCCTTAAACCTTTACCCGTTTGGCCGGTTCCCAACGGAGAGATTCCCGTCTATTGGGCCCCGCGGGCAGTGGCAAAAATTTGTCTCCCCTTTCTGCGATCGTTCGAGGGCGATCGCTTGCTCTCGGGAAATTCTTGTCTTAATCGTTGGACTGAAAAGGAACCACTCCCGTTCGCCCTGGAAGAGCAACCGCGTACCGCGATCGATCACGAGGGATTTCCTACGCGAACCGTTTTATTATTTGATGGGCGTCGTCCGCGGGC
>JAHFAF010000135.1:0-2875 GCA_023250715.1 Pseudobdellovibrionaceae bacterium
AATGCTCACTCCCAGTGGAAACCCGACCTTGGAAAATACCGCGCGAATTGTTCACGCTTTGAATAAGGCGGCTTAGAAAATGTCCAAGTTTGCCGAAAAAATTAAGACTGGCCAACCTGTAAGCGACGAAGAATGGAATCAATATCTCATCGAGGCGCACAGGCTTGCTCCAAGCATGACTCCGGCGGCATTTGCCGCGTATCAAACCGACAAGGGCCAAACATCTTATGAGCTACTGTCCAAGAGTATCGAAGGACTTCGAAATACGCCTAGCACTGTTCTGGATTTAGCGTGCGGTGATGGACACCTCTTTCCCTACCTGCTCCGAACATTGGGTTCTACGGGGACTGTCGTAGGTGTCGATATGTCCGAGGGTGAGCTCAGTATCGCAAGAAAAAGCTTTGAGCAAGATAAACGAATCAAACTCCAACGTGCCAGTGCTCAATCAATGCCCCTGTCCAACAACTCTATCGATGCCATCGTTTGCCACATGGCGTTTATGTTGATGCTGCCTCTTGACCCCGTTTTAGCTGAGATTAGTCGTGTGTTGAAAGGGGGGGGGATGTTTTCGGCCGTTATTGGTAACGCCAGAGGAAAAGGCGGTCTATTTGGAGAAATTCAGAGAATCACCTCGCACTTCATAGGGAACCTCTACCCCAAACTTCAGGAAGTTCGCTCTGGAGACCCACGGGTTCAATCCGAAGCCGGATTACAGGAACTTTTTTCTTCAAATCGAGGCTTCCAACAGCCAATCGAGATTAAGGATTTCTCACTGCTAATAAAGACAGTTCCGCAAGGGGTTTGGGATCTGATGAAAGATATGTATTTTGTTTCAATGCTGCCAAAATCGGAAAAGGATCAACTTGAGATTGAATTGAAGGACTTTTCGGCGTCGAAAAAGGGGCCAGATGGAACTGTTTCCTTTGAGTTTCAAATGAGGATGTTCACGGTTAGAAAGCGCTAGGCTTAGCGGATCCAATCGGACTTCTCTCTGAGTGGACGCTGAATGTGGGTTCTAACTTTCTACCTCCAACCTGTGTCGGCACTTGTCGGCAGTCTCAGTGTATTTCAGTGAATATCTGTGGATCTGAATGGAAGTCGCGATTTGGCAGGTTATTGTTATTGTTACTTCGCTTTTGATTCTTACACTTGGAAGTAGGTAGTCGAAGTCCCCCACCTCCACCAATCTGGACAATACCCGAACACGTCCGGAAGTGTATCAAATCACATTGGTTTTTAAGTCTCCCCAGCCTCTTCGGTAAAAACGTACTCAGGCTGGAACCGAACCGTGGTCGAACACCCTCAATACGGAATGAACGCGGCTCACTAAGATATGCGACCATTTCGGTCCCTAGTCCCCTAATCGGTTCCTTTCTTCCGGAATTTAGCCTTATGCCGTTCGATAAATGATCTCTTGTCCCCTCGAATTTTCCTGTGGGATTCCGGCGCAACGGCTGTTTGCGGATCGTGGGTAGCGCTCCATAAGATCATTTCCGTCAACATTGGAAGCAAGTCGAGAGCCTTCTGCGTCGGACGGTATATGAATCTTCTCTTGTTCGTCGGATCGATCTCCTTCGTTAAGAAGCGCTCCTCTTCAAATTTTTTCAGCCGGTCGGCCAATATATTCGTCGAAATCTTCTCATCAGATTCGATGAACTCATCGTAGTATCGCTTTTCCTTAAAAAGAATATCCCTAATGATTAGGAGGCTCCATTTATCGCCGAAAAGATCGAGCGCAAATCGAATCGGACAGTTCTTTGAGTTCGATTTTCCCATACGTACATCCTATGATCTCCTACTTTACTTGCAAAATACAAGTAATATGTGATACACTATCTTTATTACAAACAATGGGCACTCTTGGAGTCCAAGTGAAGAACCTCGCAGTCAAAATCTTAGATAAAGTAATGTTCCGCAACGAGGGAGCTGTTGCTTCAAAAAAAAGGGAAGTGTTGAAAGTATACCCGGTGTTGCCGCATGGCGAGCTGAAGGAAGTATTAAGCAACATCTGGTTTGTCACGGGACAGGTAAAGATGCCGATGCTCTTTCCGCCTATGAAGGGCTCACGCTCGATGACCGTGATTAAGAACCCGGCAAATGGGGAACTCACGCTCATTAACTCGATACGCTTGAATGAAGAAGGGCTAAAACATCTCGAAAAAATAGGCAAAGTTGCGCATATTCTTCGTATCGCGGCATTCCACGGCCGCGATGATGCATTTTATCGCGAGCGTTATGGCGCCAAAGTCTATGCGCTTAAGGGCCAAGTCTACACGAGAGAAATGATGAATCCGCCCACTGATCCCGACTTCGGTTTTATGCAACCGGACGTCTGGCTAAGGGAAGGGGATTTGCCTCCCGTGCCGAATGGCAAACTGAAATGGTTTATCAGCTGCACGGTTCCCGAATCCATCTTGGTCCTCAAGCAAGACGGAGGAGTTTTGGTAGCAGGCGATTCTTTACAGAACTCAGCCAGCGCCGACCAATACCACAATTGGGCCGCAAAATTAATGATGGGCAAATTTGGCTTTTTTAAACCCTTCAATGTTGGACCTGGGTGGATTCAATTTGGCAAACCCAAGCTTTCGGATGTCCGGTCGATTTTGGATCTGGAGTTTGAGCACGTTTTGCCCGGTCATGGTGCGGCCGTGATCGGTGGCGCAAAGGAAAAATTTAGACCGATATTAGAGGGTGAAATCAAAGGCTGTCATGCGTAGATGGGCACTTAAACTTTTTAGGAGTCTCAAATGAAAAAATTCATGTTGCTGCACGTTGGATTCGAAAAGCCAACGCCCGAGATAATGCAAGCATGGGGGAAGTGGTTCGAAACCGTTGCCACTAAAACCGTCGATCAAGGTGGTTTCATGAACGGGAA
>JAHFAF010000135.1:2885-10661 GCA_023250715.1 Pseudobdellovibrionaceae bacterium
GATTTGCCGTGGGGATTGGACTCGATCACAGGTTACAACGTCATCAACGTCGAGAGTTTCGAGGAAGCTGAAAAAATCGCACGGACCTGCCCTTATATTGCTGGCATTCGAGTTTACGAAATTCGATCCCACTCTAAATGAGCCGATATCATGGCGTTTGATGAAAAGCTCGCCAAACGAATTGACTCTGTAGTCTCCCGTAAGCGCGGCGTCACGCAGAAAAAGATGTTTGGCGGAATGGCTTTCATGCTGGATAAAAAAATGTTTTGCGGCGTTCTGGGGAATAATTTCGTGGCCAGAATTGGCCCGGAACAGGCGGCGAACGAGCTTAAAAGTCCGAATGTCACGCCGATGGATTTCACGGGTCGACCGATGAAAGGATATGTGTACGTCGCTCCCGCTGGAACGAATACTGATGCCAAGCTTCACCGATGGATAGACCTCTGTGTAAGTTTTGTGAGTGACTTAACTCCACGGAAGAAGTCCCGTAAGTGAAGGGCGACCCGAGTCCCACATGCCGACGGGCGACGTTCAGCGATCTTGCGGCATCTTTGACTGTACAGCCTGGACCATTAGAGCTTGTTCGCCCATCGTTTGAAGATCCTCTTGATCCGGGCACGATCCCAATTCCTGCCAGTAAGCTAGGCTCCCGTCGGCTAGATTACGAAACCGCTTGGATCGAAAGATACAAAGAGATCTGGGATAGGCGCTTCGACGCACTTGAAATTGTCGTCCAGGAATTAAGGCACAGGAAGGAAAACAAATGAAAAACCAAACAAACGCGGAACGAAAGTCGGAGCGTGAACTCGTCTCTTCCCGCATCATCAATGGGCCGCCACGCCTCGTGTTTGAGGCCTGGACCAATCCTGAGCTCTTTAAGAAGTGGTGGGTGCCGAAATCAGCCCCCATAACGCTTGTGTCCTGTGCGATGGATGTTCGCACCAGCGGAACCTACCGTCTTGTGTTCAGTGCTGGCGGTCAGAGTGCGGAATTTTTTGGCAAGTATCTCGAAGTAACTCCATACTCGCGTTTGGTATGGACCAACGACGAAGGAGGAGTAGACGCCACAACCATTACCAAAGTGACCTTCGAAGAAGTTAATGGCACGACCTTGGTGGTAGTAACCGATCTATACCCATCAAAGGAAGCACTCGACGACGCCATTGCCACAGGCTCTAGCGGCGCAATGCCTGAACAGTTGGAGCAACTCGAGCAGCTGATGGTTAACCAGAGAAACGTTTAGTCCGAAAAATCTCAGCGATCTGAAGCCACTGGTCATTCGCTCGGTCTCTCGATCGGAAATGCAATGACTTTTGTTCGGTCGATTGTCCGATTAAGTCGAACTCTTTTTCTGAAGCTGCCAGATCGGGTTTCGACTTCTACAGGTTAGAGCGCCCCACGTGCCTTGAAGCTCTTGATGCGATCATCGATGAGATCGCAGATCCGATTCGGAAATGCCGCATTAGGCAGCCCTGTTGCGACCTTCTTTGCGAGGTCCCGGTGGTGTTCTTGGATCAAAGCCGCTGTCGACTGGAACTGCCGGTGTAATTTCCCTGGTTTAACGTCCAATTGAGCCTCCTGCACCTCGATTTCCTTCTTCCCGACGGTAGAAAAGTCACCCCTGCCGCCGACCAGAAAGGAGAAGCGCTTATCGAGTTTGGGATAGATCGCCGTGCACATAAGGTCATAGAACGGCGCAAGCGTGTACTTGGTCTTCGTCTGAAGCAGGAGAGAAAGATTCTTGGAGTGGGAGTCGTTGTTCCCAATGATTAAGTTGAAACACAGCCAGGAAAGGAATCGGTCGAGCCCCTTTATTCTGTGCTCGGAACTCAGGTGTTGAGTCAGGAGGTCGTAATTCTGCTTGATGCTCGGTCCACCCTTCTCCTCGTATTTCGATGAGCTTGTGACTCCTTGGGCTTGGCAAAGGTCTTGTTGGTGGATCCGGCGAGCCCTTTCTTTGGACGTGTTTCGGTCGTAGCGATCGATTACAAAAAGCGGGTGCTTCCCATCGATGACTTGGCAGTCCGGTACTTCGAGTCCCACAACTTTCGCCAACTGCATGCAGAAATATTCGTTGTACACGGACTCTTTGACCCCGTGCCGCCATATCGGGACTTTTACAATGTGCGTGGTCGGCTGTCCGTTCTTGGGCAGGAAGAACTTTCGATCTCGAATGACGGCAGGGAATTTATCTTGCGCCCCCGCAAGTGAAAGGTAGCCAGGGCTTGTTTCCGAGATCACCTCGGCAACGGAAAGGTTCTGGTCGATCGCCTCGTACACCTTGCCCATTTCTATGGGGATCAACTCTTCCTGGTTGGCCAAGGCGATCGCTCCTGGCTTTTCCGATAGGGTAATGGCTCCCGCGCAATCTTTTCCGAACTCGGCGAGGAAGTCGAAGACACCTTCGATCTTGTGGGACTCTTGCAGTTCCCTTCTGACATCGCCTTCCGGCAGAAGGTTCTCGAAGAAGGACAGGGTTATTTTGTTCCCGAACTTCTCCTGGTCCAACGGCATGGAAAGGCTTATGGGAAACGCCTCTGCGTCTTCCCGCCAGGATTTCTCATACTCGAACGAGTAGACGTCCTCGTCGTCCTTAGTGAGGGTTCCTACCCTCTTGCTCTCGTAGAAGGCGTAAAGCTGCTTCATCAATCCTCCATCTTGAGTACGATCTTGAAGCCCAGCATCTTCCCGAGCTTCAGGAGGGTAGAGAGACGCACACTCTTTTCGCCCATTTCGATTTGGCTAATCCCGTTGTGGGAGAGGTCGCAGAAGTCCGCTAGTTGCTTTTGCGTAATCTGGAGGTCGTTCCTTCGGCTCTTCAGAACCTTCCCCAGCTCAGCTTCACTCTTAATGATCTCGTCTTTCATCCCCGCCTCGATTCTCACTATAGTGAGAATATCTCGTCCGGTGCCTAGAATCCATAATTTTTCTCACTATAGTGAGAATATCGGTCGGTAGGGGCTAAAATTAAGGAAAATCTCACTATAGTGAGAAGCAAGGCCCGGCTGGCTGCTAAACATTTAGAAGTACTTAGGTTTTATTGAGAACCCGTCAATAAGTGCCGTTAAGGGCGGTGCATGCAAACTTTGTCTCATTTCAATCGAATTCACTGCTCCGGTCGGTATTGGCAATCTCGCTACCGAATTCTGCATTCGAACGGGGCAGTAGCATTCGAAAAATACTCTGCCGTACGTCGATGGAACCCGGGGTCCTAGGGTTGGTCATTTCAGATTCGACGAGACAGAAAAAGGGTAGACAGCTGACATTATTCCCGCTTTTCTCAACTCGGCCTTCGCTCTCAATGTGACAGCAGTTTTCAATCGATATTGATCGCGGCTGTCTTTCGCATAGACCCGAACTATGTAACGAGTCGCACCCGGAATTTCGGAGACCGAGATCTTAATGGGTGGCTCCGATGCTGCTAACTCGCTCGCGCTTGTTACTTCAAGGAGAATTGCGTTTGCTCGATCGGCATCGTGGTCCGGGTGAAGGAAAAAACCGACCGTGCATTGAAGCCCAACATTTCCGCTCGTGGCGTTTAGAACCGGTGAGGTCAGAAGTTGCGCGTGAGGCACGATGATTTCGTTGTCATCGATGGTGGCGAGGTGAATTGCACGAAACCCAATCTTCTTTACCTCACCGTAATGACCGCCTAGCTCAATCCAGTCGCCAACACGATAGTCGCGCTCGAATAACGCAATGATTCCGGCGACGACGCTGGAAACATAGTCTTTAACCGCAAAACCGAGGGCTAGGCCAACGGTCCCAATAAGTGCAAGAGCATTTTCGGTCGATGGGCGAATGATATGTGGCGCCGCGAGCATGATCGCAGAAATCAGGATCCCGAGTCGAAAAGCTGGAATCCACGGAAGTACATAAACCCTGAGACGGTCAGGAAGGGCCTGAGCAAACGCCCGAAGAATGATGCGTACAAGGCCTGCCGAGACCCACGCGGTCACGAGAATGATAAAAATCGACTTAAAATCGATGTTTTCCCATTGATGAACGATCGATGAAGTACTCAACTAACCACCCCTCCGTGCGATTCGATACACACTTCGTGCAACGTAGCATTGATACTCCTCGGCACTAAGCGCTATCGTAAACGACGTTACACCAAGCGGCACAATTGGGCATAGGATGCTCTCTCCAAGCGGGAATCCGACCCTGGAAAATATCGCTCGAATCGTTCATGCGCTGAACAAAGCCGCCTGAGTTTGGAGCGTGGGAAGGATGGAGAAGTCTGCTTAACCCCGCCTCCACTTAATTTCACTAAGTGAAATAAAATCCTCCATTGACGATTGGGTCCGCAAGCTCATTAGTGATACCAGAGTTTGGTACTCTTTCGGAGAAGAGCGTCCCGCAGATATGTCATACAATTCAATTTACTAAGGAAGGGACAATCGGGCGAACGAGCAACATAACGGATTATGATTCGGGTATTGTCCATCCCATCGGGACTTTCCAGATAATAGGAAAGAAAATCTTTTGATCAAGGGAACTGAACATCCGCCTTTTCAAATTCGTCGAGTTCAGCCTCGTAACGATTTGTGACCATTTCCAGAACCGTGGTCGAACCCCCTTTTAGGTCACTGGTCATCTAAATCGTATTACTAAGTTAGATTATGCTGAAGGAGATCATCTAAATGCAAAAAGCGTACGTCTGCATCTGGTCCAACAAAAGCGCTGCCGAGATGGTGAAGTTCTACAAATCTGTCTTTAAAAGTACCAAAGTTGGCAAGTTCTCTTACTGGGGTAAAAATCCCTTGGGTGTTAAGGAAGGTTCGGTGCTCACTGCACACATCACCATTTTGGGGCAAAAACTCATGCTCTTGAACGGGTACGAGGATATGCCATTCAATGAATCTATTTCGTTTGTTGTACCTTGCAATACTCAGCGGGAGATCGATAATTATTGGAAAAAGCTAACGGCCGGAGGCGGCAAGCCCGTGGCATGCGGCTGGTTGATCGACAAGTTCGGTCTCCGCTGGCAAATCGCACCCGCGGACTTCGACAAGTGGAACACCACCATGAACAAGGCGAAGAAAGAAGCCATGATGGTCGAGATGTGGAAGATGAAAAAGCTCGACATCAAAAAACTGAAAGCGGCGTTCGACAAAGCTTGAGCGGGTAGTTCGCGGTTGTTGCCTGCGAATGGGGACATGTCTGGCCTCGACCACCCTCAGAATGTAGCAGTGGCTAAGTGGAACTTTTTTCATCCATATGCCTTTCCCTACGGTGGACTAGGGGCCCTTTGCTGTTCGAGTGCGTTGGCTAGGTTTCGGCGCGCGTTTTCGTCAGTGGGGCGCAATTCCAATACCTGAGAGAAGTCTCTTGCTGCTGCCTCGAATTGTTTGTCTTGTGCTAAGGCAAGGCCGCGGTAGGAGAGTAGGTCAGGATCAGACGGCTGTATCCGCAGCGCCCTCTGAAGCGTTTTCCATCCCGCCTCGGTATTTCCCATTTGCAAAAAGGAAACGGCTAAATGGCCTAGAATTCTTGCATTGCCCGGATCCTGCTGAAGCGCCTGTGAGAATTGTCTCGCGGCTTGCGGCGTATTTCCCTTCTGAAAATAATATAGCCCTAAGTTATCTAGAGACTTGATGTGGGTTGGTTTGAGTCGCAGTGCCTCGAGAAAATAGGGGTAAGCCTCGTCCGCTCTTCCATGATCCAAGAGATCCCCTCCGATATTATTTCGAGCTTCGGGAGACTTGTCCCCTTGCGCGATGACATTCGCCCATAAAGTGAATGAGGAATGCCAGGTTTCACTCTGTCGCCAAGACAGCACTCCCAAGGGAATAACAACCAGGAGGAGCAGGCCTACAATTTTCTCGAACGAAACTCGACGGGCGCAAATGCATAGCAAATAGATGGAAAGCGGAAGAGCTGCCATCATGGGGAGATAGCCGTAACGATCTGCAGTCAATGCAAAGTTTGACTTGATCACTCCTAGATTTGGGAACAATAAGATCAGGTAAGCAAGCCAAGTCGCGGTCACTGCTGGCCACCGTTTATGGAAATGAGCAGATACGCCGGTTGCGCTAACTGCAAAGATGAAACTCGCCAATAGCAGAGGTGAAGTCCACTCAGTGCCTTCAGGTTGAGAGTAAAGCGCTCTAAGCTGAATTGGCAGGAGCGTTTTGATCGGAAAAAAGGCTAAGCCATAACTGGCCTGAGCAATTCTCGACCAGAGACTACTTTCGGCCGTCGCTTCGAGAGATCCCGCCTCCTGCTTCGCCCACACGGCCAGTAAACCAAAAAGCAGGCTCAGCGCAAAAAGAGGAATTTTTTCTAGAATGGCTTTCTTGGCGCTTTCCCGTTCCTTGAATCTCCCCAGCACATAATAGTCTGCGATCAACAACACTAGGGGCAGCGGCATCGAGATAACCTTGAATAGCAGACTCACCAAGAAGCACAGATAGATCGCAACGAGTCTCCTTTTACTGGGGGCTTGGATCGAACTTCCGAAATAGAGGAAGACTGCTAGTAGAAAAAAAAACGTGGAGGGAAGGTAGCTTTGTATGGAGACCCAGGCCACCACTTCCGTGCGAAGGGGATGTACTTGAAAAACCAGAGCAGTAATAAGAGTGATTGCCTTCACCGCTCGTGGATTTTGCGCGAACTGCTCAGGGCAGCAGCGTTGCACAATGCGAAGCGCACAGAATGCAAGCATCACTGTGGTCGCGATGTGCCAGCACAAGCCCACCACATGATAGGCTCGAGGGTCCAATCCCCAGAAAGTATATTGTATGGAATACATTATCCAGGCTAAGGGCCGATACTCACCGACGTGCGAATGGGTCCATGCCCAGCTTACTTGGGGCCATCCAAGCCCTCGGTATTGAAAATTTTCTAGTAAATTGCCGGCGTCATCCCAGTTTACAAACCCGTTGTTGCAGACGGGGAAAAAAACAAGCAGGGGAACCAGTGCCAGAACCAGTAACCAGAGTTTGGAAGAAAGTTTTGTTTCCACTATGAAGGCTCTTCCCCTCTTGGCGTAGTTTAGCTCACTTATCGGGAAGTTCATAAAAAAGCTAAAGTCTTTTCAGTAAAACACCGATCCCACTTTCGAGCCTCCCTAAATTTCAGAAATACGGAGATTCTGTCAATGAAGGTGCTGATCACGGGTGGTGCGGGATTCGTCGGGTCTAGGCTGGCCCTCGCTTTCAAGATATGGAGGATTGGGAAGGCAGGTTCGGGATATTCTTTCGCCGCTGGACCTAATCTAAATCGGAGAGCGGCGTGAAGCTCTCCGTCGTTATCCCGGCGTTCAATGAGGCAGATTCAATCGCAGGGACGGTCCGCTCCATCTACGCTGCGTTGAAAAGCGCGGGTATCAGTCATGAAATCGTTGTTATTGATGACCACTCTTCGGATGCTACCTGGAAAAATATTCACGTTCTTGAATCGGAGGTGCGTACGCTTCGAGGCGAACGGAACCGGCTCTCCCGGGGATATGGGATGGCGGTGCGCGCTGGCCTGGAGATAATTTCCGGCAATGTGGTTTGTGTAATGATGGCAGACGGATCGGATAGCGCCCGGGATCTTGTCGCCTATTACCGGCAATTAGTGTGCTCGGGAGCCGATTGTGTTTTCGGTTCCAGGTTTATCGATGGGTCGAGAGTGTCCGGATATCCTGTTCACAAACTCATCATGAATCGCCTATTAAACACACTGATTCGATACCTATTCGGCATCCGATACAACGACACTACCAATGCTTTTAAGATGTTTCGACGTGAGGTCATCGAGGGGGTGCAACCACTCCTTAGCCGACAT
>JAHFAF010000477.1 GCA_023250715.1 Pseudobdellovibrionaceae bacterium
AAATTCGCCGCTATCATATCAAGGTAATTGTAGGAGATAAGGTCACAGTGGGGCTCTCCCCATACGATCTGACCCATGGGCTCATTCTCACGCGCGAACGGTTGGCGCCGCGCGGGTAGACTCCTATTATTCGAGCGTGCAACACCTTCCCCCGCTCTCGAGTTCTTTTATCGCGGCCTCGAATGCAATCTTACGAGCGTCTTTATCAGTGAAAAAATTAGTTGCCGGTATATTTCCGGCAACGCCCCTGACTTGATTACGGACATTCTGAAGCTTGGCGATTAAATTTGCATCCTGCGTATAGTGTTTTTCTAGCTTGAGGGTGTTTTTCTTGGCGTTCAGATATTCTTCAATTTTATCGGCGATAAAAATCATTTTTCCGGGATCCACGTTGGCAATGCCTTGGGCCTGCGCCTCTTCATTGACGGCCTGGACGGAAAGATCGAGGAACTTGGCAAACTGTTCGGAGCCCGAGAATCCTTCCCCTTTGCACTTCTTCTCCATCTCCGATCGGTAGGTCCACAGGGCAGCCATCCCCTGCGGTAGAGCGGGAACGAAGAGGGAAATCCTTCGGCTCGATCGAAGAGCACCGTGAAGAGAAGCGTAATCCACACCATTCCACACAGGTGCCTTTGGATTTAGCTGGCGAGGGTTGACCGGTAGCTGATTTTCATCGTGCGCCATCGCGAGAAGAGGAAGGAAAACAAGTAGGGAGAAAAATAAACGAACGCACGACCGCATGGACTTAAGGCCTCCTTAGGGTGAGCATCCCCACCACTTCGCTCGGCCGTTAATGCAAGGCGTGTTCCTTGGGAATTCCCTCGAGAATCTCTCGTTCGGTAAAGAATATTTGCTTAACTCTTTTACAGATGAGGTGACGAATAACGGCCGTCCCGCCAAAAGCTAGATAAGTTATTCACGAACTAGGCATCATCATAAGACACGGTTTTTATGCCAAATATATCAGCGCCCTTGTGTTAGTACATTAATATATGTACAATAAAAACTGTGAAGAAGCGCGACTTAGAACGGCATCTAACGCATCTTGGCTGGTGGCTCCTTCGGCAGGGAAAGCATGAGATCTGGACTAACGGGGAAGCAACGATACCGGTTCCAAGACACGCCGAGCTTAACGAAATGACCGCGCGAGGGATCTTACGTGATGCTGAGAGGGCCGCGCGACCCAAGAAATTGTGAGGAAAGAAAATGCGATTCGAAGGAATGTTAGTTAAACCCGATGGAAAGAAAAATCGACACTGGGGAGTGGAAATTTCCATTCTCCATATCCACACACAGGGAAAAACCCGTAAAGATGCTCTTGCCATGGCAAAGGATGCTATCGAGAGCTTGCTCGATAACAAAGAGTTTCACGTCCGTGTTCACGCTGGGGAAGCGGAGATCTTCACAGTCGACTCAGATAATTCAACCGCCTTTATCGCCTTCATGCTAAAGCGGCAAAGACAGTTCCGGGGCTTGAGCGTGCGCGACGTCGCCGCTCGCCTCAATTCAAAATCGCCAAATGCCTACGCGCAGTACGAACAAGGTAAAGTGAAACCGTCTATGGACAAGCTCGTTGAGTTGATGCGCGCGATCGATCCGGAGTTCCAGCCTGTGCTAAAAGCGGGATGAAGAAATGAGTAATACGTGATGTGGAAAAGGATTAAATGGGTGTCGTATTCTCTGAGGCTTCGTTCACTTAAATCCCACTAACGGCAACTGTACGAATACTGTCAAGCTACGGCCGTTATGTTGTGCAAGGCCAGATCTAAAAACTCGACTTATCCCCTTTACCTTCTTCTGGGAATTGAGCATGTGCTTTCAAGTCTATTAATCTGCTGCTGCTTTTTAAGCCCCAATAGGGCCAATGCTAATGCCCTGGATTGTCTTCCTGTCTTAGTTCAACTAGCGCCAGTATATATTGGAAACCTTCATCAAACGACAGACACTCACACTATATACAACATTGGACACGGAGTAGCGGGTGGAAATTTAGTCCAAAGATTTATCTCGCTAGCTGAGCCTCATCGGACAGAAATTAGAAAAACATATGTTTTGAAAGAGCGTCTTCGGAACGATCTTAGGGGCCTTCGGATAATAGATGCAGCCATCCATAAGCGGTCAGGTGAAAGCCCATTCCGATGTGTTGATGTTGGAGTGCTAGATGAAAATACAGTAAGACTTACTGACGTACATGGGCAAGATTTAGCGCGCTTCAAAAAGTCACTTCCCGAAGAAGCTAAGACGCCATTTGAAGAACTGTGGGTTGCGCATCTTAGAGTGCTAGACCGCCAAATACTCAATTACCTCGGAGAAAACCAGGCTCAATATCGAATAATCCATCATGAATTATCTCGGAACGTACATGATTCAGGCACTTATTTCATGCTTCGGTTCAGGGTTTATGATTTAACTTCTCACGAAGAGGTCGAGATTCTAATTAAGCAAGACAATGTTGTAATTAACAATTTGGGAGAGTGGTGGATAGTCGACCCATATTAGACTTAAACTCTCTGTGAACTGGACAGTTCCATGAGATCCCTCACTTCGCTCGGCCGTTAATGCAAGGCGTGTTCCTTGGGAATTCCCTCGAGAATCTCTCGTTCGGTAAAGAATATTTGCTTAACTCTTTTACAGATGAGGTGACGAATAACGGCGGATGAATTCTTCAAGCTCTTGGGCAAAGAGCGCCGTCCTTTGAACGGAATGGCCAGAGCCTTTGATGATTCGGACCGGAACTTCGGGCCGATGAAGACGGATATGATCGACTCCCACACCTTTCAAAACGGTAGATTCTTCACTGGGGTCTCCAGCGAAAAAAGAGAAGGGCACGTGGATCTTTTTCAATTGTTCCGTCATGTCTTCGGAAAGGCCGACTGCAAGATAGAGATTGGTCACTTCCGGCCGACTTCCGAGTCGCAAACCACCACCCACTTTCTTTCGAAGGGACGCTACAATGAATTGAATTTCCGAAGCCGAATAAAAGACGGACAAAGCTTTCGTGGCCTCTTCCATATTGGAAAATTCATTCGGCAACCCGGCACTAACCTTATCGAACTTTTCAAAGAGTTCAGGAAGTTGTTCTTTTGCCTGGGGAATGGGAAGGAGATGCATATCAGCAACGGACAAGCTTAAAACACGCTCCGGATAAGTCGCGGCAAACTCCACCGAGGTTCGTCCGCCCATCGAGTGCCCAACCAAATGGGCCTTTTCAATCTTTAGC